>JAUQQM010000008.1 GCA_030549895.1 Patescibacteria group bacterium
GCTGAAGCTTTGATAAATTCTACATAAAGAGGGTGAGGATTAAGAAATCTTGATTTAAATTCAGGATGAAATTGAACGCCAACAAAAAAGGGGTGAATGTCTCGAGGTAATTCAGCAATCTCTATAAGATAGCTAGAACCTTGACGATGATAACCAGAAAAAATTAATCCATTCTTTTGTAAGATTTTATAATATTTTTTATTTACTTCATATCTATGGCGGTGTCTTTCATTTAAAGTAATTTGTTTTTTATCTTTAGTAAATTTGAAATTAAAAATTTTCTTAGAGACTTTATAAAATTTTTTATAAGCCTCATAAGCTATTGTTCCTTTCTTTACAAAGCACTTTTGATCACCTAATCTCATTGTTCCACCATATAAATTTTCTCTTAAAAGCTTTTTTTGAGTTTTAAGAATGTCAATTACGGGATAAGGTGTCTTTGGATTTACTTCAGTTGTATGAGCATTTTTTAAATTACATACATTTCTAGCAAATTCTACAATCATTAATTGAAAACCATAACAAAGGCCTAAAAAAGGAATCTTATTTTCCCTAGCATATTTAATTGAGAGAATTTTGCCCTCAACTCCGCGGGAACCAAAACCACCAGGAACAATAATCCCATCATAATTTTTAAGTTCTTCTAATTTTTTTAAATCTTCTTCATATTCTTGAGAATTTAGCCAATAAATTTCAGGTTTGTATCCTAAAAACCAACTAGCATGTTTTATTGATTCAATCACAGAAATATAAGAATCAGCTAACACGAAACTTCCAGTTTTAAAATATTTTCCAATAATTCCTATTTTAACTAATCTCCCAAAGTCAAGTATTTTATTTATTTCCCTTGCCCATAAAATTTTCTCTCTTTTTTTTATTTTCTTTGGCTTTAAAGAAAGTTTCTTTAAAATCTTTTCTCCTAGTTTATCGCTTTCAAAATTTAAAGGAATTTTATAAGTTATTTTCTCGTCAGGCGCAGAAATAATATCTTGAGTATTAAGACTACAGTTAAAGGCAATTTTTTCCTTCCTTAGTTCATCTAAAGGTTTAAAAGCACGGGCTAAAATAAAATCTGGTTGAAGACCAACACTATTTAAAGTTCTTACAGCATATTGAGTTGGTTTTGTTTTAAGTTCCATTCCTTCACCTTGATAAGGAAGATAACTTACTAAAACTAAAATGACATCTTTTGGTTTTCGAAGTTTGAGAATTCTTACTGCTTCTAAAAATAAAACATTCTGATACTCACCTACTGTTCCACCAATTTCAGTAATTACAATTTCAGCTTTATTTATTTTTTGAGCTTTTTCTATTTTTTCAATAACTTCAAGAGGAACATGGGGTACAACCTCAACACACTTTCCATCAAAATATAAACTTCTTTCTTTTTGAATCAAAGAAAGATAAACACTGCCTGTGGTCATATAATTTTCTTTCGTAAGGTCAATATTTAGAAATCTTTCATAATGACCCATATCTTGGTCGCATTCAGTTCCATCTTTTAAAACAAAAACTTCACCATGTTCAATTGGATTCATCGTCCCAGCATCAACATTTACATAAGGATCAATTTTTAGACAAGTTACTCTATAACCATACCAAGACAAAATTTTAGCAATTGAAGCAGTAGCCACTCCTTTACCAACTCCAGACATTACTCCACCACAAATAAAAATATATTTTGGCATTTTAAGAATTATAAAGTTTAATTTTAGCGGAGGGGGTGGGATTCGAACCCACAAGGCCACAAGGGCCACCGGTTTTCAAGACCGGCGCATTAGCCGTTCTGCCACCCCTCCAAAAGTGCCCCGGGAGGGAGTCGAACCCCCAACCTTGTGGTCCGAAGCCACACGTTCTTCCAATTGAACTACCGGGGCAAATTTAAATTTATTTTCTTCAAAATAAATTATAAACTAATTCAAATTATCTTTAGAGAAGATCTTCTTGTACCAGGGGTGGGATTCGAACCCACGACCAACGGCTTATGAAACCGCTGCTCTACCGCTGAGCTACCCTGGCTTTATGTGCCCCGGGAGGGAGTCGAACCCCCAACCTTGAGCTTAGAACGCTCCTGCTCTTCCAATTGAGCTACCGGGGCATGCTGCCGGGCTAGGATTCGAACCTAGATTACTGGGTCCAGAGCCCAGTGTCCTACCATTAGACGACCCGGCAAAACTTTGGCGGAGGAGGTGGGAATCGAACCCACAAGCCCCGCTTTCGCAGGGCGCGGCTTAGCAGGCCGCTGCCTTACCATTCGGCTCACTCCTCCAAAATTGATAAAAGTTTTTTTCCAAATTCTTCTGCTGCGTGAGGACCATTAGCAGTGACAATTTTTTCATCTTGAACTACATTTTCCTCAAGATAGATAGCTCCTTGATTTTTTAAAATTTCAATTGGTTCTTTATAAACTGGAGAAGACCAAACAGTAGCTCGTTTACTTTTCAAAACTCCAGATTTTGCTAAAATCACAGGAGAAATACAAATAGCTGCAAGTTTTTTACCAAGTTGGATAGTTTTCCTACAAATATTATAACTTATTTCATTATCTAAATTTTCTAATGCACCTGGTCCACCAACAAAAACAATTAAATCAAAATTCTCTGGATCTAATTCTTTAATATTTAAATCAACTTTTAATTTAGTTCCGCCAGCACCAATAGCAAAAGAGTTTGTGTTACTAACAACTGAAATTTGGTGGCCTTTTTCTTTTAAAATCTCGTAAGGAACAAGAAATTCTTCATCTCTAAAGCCATTTTTCGCTATTATAAAAGCAACTTTCGCCATAAGAAATTATACCACAACAATCTTTTTACTTCAGAGAGTCTCTTAAAATATTAAGATAAGTAAGAGTAAGTTTATCAAAAGGTGAATTTTTAACTAGATCATCAAAGTCTTTATCTGAATAATAAAAAATTTTATCTACAACTTTTTCTTCTGTCTTAGAAAGAAGTTCTAAAATTTTATCTTTTAAATCTTCATTCGAAACAAGATAAAGTCTGAAGAGAAAATAAAACTTTTCAAAATCATTTTTACCTTCTAAATTATAAATAGCTTCAATTTGAGAGTTTTGGGTAATTAATTCTAAAAGCTTGTCTGTTAGTGGTTCAATTTTAAAATCTTTTTCAAGATAGCTCAAAATAATAAAATTGTTAAAAAGACTCTCAAGATCAATTTCTTCTTTTTTTGGATCAAGGTAACTTAAAACTTTATTGTATTCCTTTAAAAGATAGTCTAAAAATTCTTTATTTTGAGAAGAATAAATTACTGCTTGGGAAAGAATTTGATTAAGGTAATTCCAAATTTTCTTTTGGTCTTTAGTAAACTTTCCAAAGATAAAAAACTTTACAGAATAAAATGGGTTGGTAACTAAAAGAGATGGTTGAAATTTATTGATATACTTTAGATAATTATTTTTATAATTTTGCCAGTAACTTAGATTTTGATCTTGCGCCCAGGTTGTAGTTGTAATTGGAATAAGAAAAAGTAAAAGATAAATAAATATTTTCGCCGGGGTACTCATATATTTAATTATAACATAAAAATTTAGAGTCTCTCTTTAGTATTTATCTGGTAAAATTCCATAATAATCTACTAAATACTCAGCTATTCTTTTCCAAAGTTTTGGAGCTGTCTGTGAAGAGATAATTGAGTTATCTTTTGGTTCTTTTAAAATAACTAAAATTGCAAACTCAGGTCTTGTGGCTGGAAAATAACCTAAAAATGTGTGAATCATTTTTCTATCATCATATCTTTGGAGCTCTTTATTGAAAACTTGAGCTGTACCTGTTTTGCCAGCAACCCAAAATTTTTCCATCTTTGCTTTTTTCCCATACCCATCTTCTACAACCTCTTGAAGCATTTCATTCATAACTTTAGCAGTTTCCTGACTTATTGGCTTTGAAGTTATAGCTCCAGAAAATTTTTCAATATGATCACTTCTAATTTCCTTTACAATAAATGGCCTTAAAATAGTTCCATCTTTTGCAAACATCAAAAAGTCACTAATCAACCTTATTGGAGTCACACTTATTCCTTGACCAAAGCTTGCAGTAAAGAAATTTATTTTCCTCCCAAATGGTTTTCTTAAAGTTTTTAAAGAACCAACTTCTTCGAAAAGATCTATGCCAGTACTTTCTTCAAAACCTAACTTTTCAAAAAATTCTAAAGTTTTAACCTCTCCAAGAAGATTTTGGATATAAATTGATCCTGTGTTTAAAGATTTGTTTAATGCTTCTTGGAAAGTAATAACACCGTATTTTCTTTTATCCCAATTGCTTATAGTCTGACCATCAACAAAAACATAGCCCTTATCTTCATATTTTGCTTGAGGAGTAATTAGTTTATTTTCAATAGCTAAAGAATAAAGAAATGGCTTGATAACTGAACCAGGTTCAAAAGGTTCTACCCCCTTTATTTTGAAAAGAGAAAAATCAGAAACTTTACTGTATTCATTTGGGTCATAACTTGGAATTTCAACCCAAGCAACAATACTTCCATCTTTAGCGCTCATAACAATAACTATTGCTTCTTTAAAATCATATTCTTTCATAAATTCTTTAGTAAAATTAAAAACATTTGTTTGAACATTTATATCTAAACTTGTAACTAAATCATAACCTTTTTCTGGGACTCTTTTAATTTTTCCATCAACAATCAAACCATCAACTTTTTTAAGAAAGTTATCATAATAACTCTCAAGACCATAAACTCCTTTTTCTTGAACAAAACCCACAATCTTTATTAGATCTTTATAAGGATAAACTCTTCGATAGTCTTGTTCAAACCATATAACATCTAAATTAAGTTTTGAAAGTTCTTTTCTTTTATTTAAATCTACCTCACCTAAAAATAAAAGTTTTTGTCCTGAATCAAGAAATTCTTCAAGACTAACCCGAGGAGTTATAATTTTTGCTATCTGGTGATAAAATTCCTGTAATTTCTCTTTTGGATAGTTCCTGAAGTTCTTAAAATAAACTTTATAAAAAACTTCATTTGAGGCAATAGAATATAGATTTCCATCTTTATCAACAGCGTATATTTCTCCTCGTGGAGCTTTAATTATGCTAGCTCTTGACTCAGAAGTAGAAGCTGAAGGAGTAAATTTGAAAATTTGAAGGCTCGCAAGATTAATTATAAAAAACAAAAAAATAGAAAATAAAACTAAATTTGACAAATAATAATGAGTCTTCCTAAAAAAATTTCTTAAGGAAAAATTTTTCCTTTTTTTAACCCTCATTATTTCCTTGTCAAAACTATTGGGGCGATATTTTCCATATTTATCTTATGAACCAAACCAATTTCATTAGCTTTCTGAGTAAGATAAGACTGACTCATAAGATTTGCTAGTTCTTTTTTAAGTCTTGAGTTTTCATTTTGAAAAGAAAAAACTTCAGTTTGGGCTTCTTTAAGTTTATAGGAGTAAATTGGAATCTTGTTTTTTTCATAAATTACAAAGAAAAATAAAAGAGCATTCAAGAGGAAAATCACTATATTTAAAATTTTAATTTTGCTCCATTTTGCCATTTTTCTTTTCAAGAGCAATTAATTGAGCTGATCTTGCTCTTGGATTTTTTTTAATTTCCTCTTTAGTTGGCCTTATTTTCTCTATAATTTCTATTTTTTCTTTTTCTTCTTTAATTACTTTCTTAATAACTTTATTTTCTAGACCTTGGTAAGTTATAAGAATAATTCTTGCTCCAGGACTTGAAAGTTCAAGAGAGTCTTTAAGCCCTTTATAAAGATTTACAAGTTCATCATTAACTAAAACTCTTAAGGCTTGAAAAACTAATCTTGCTGGATGTTTTTTGTTTGTTTTTATATCTCTTAAAATATTAACTAAATCTTTTGTCGTCTCTATTTTATCTTTTGAAGAAGAAATTCTTTCTGCTATTTTTTTTGCTTCCTTTTCTTCAAAAAATTCTAAAAATTCTTCTAACTTTTCTTTCGGAAGACTTTTAATTATATCTTTGGCTGTTAATTTTATTTTTGGATTAAACCTCATATCTAAAGGCTCTTCTTTTAAAAAACTAAATCCTCTTTTAGATTTTTCAAGATGCCAGCTTGAAAGACCTAAATCAAAAATTATCCCTGAAAAATTAAAAAACTTTTCTTCTTTTACAATCTTTTTTATCTGACGGTAATTAGCTTGTTTAAAAATTATTCTTTTGATGTATTTTGGGTATTTTTTCATAATTTGCTTTTTGGCAAGATTCAGAACTTCTGGATCCCATTCTATCGCTAAAATTTTACCTTCTGGCTCTGTCTTTTTTAAAATTTCTATACTATGACCCCCAAAGCCGAAAGTTGCATCTATAAAATTTTGATTTGGCTTTGGATCTAATATTCTTACAACTTCTTTAACTAAAACTGGAACATGCATTTATATACCCAATTCCTTTAAATCCTCAGCTATTCTTTGGGCCTCACCTTCAGTGCTTTTTTTGTATTCTTCCCAGGCTTTTTCGTCCCAAAGCTCAATTCGATTAAACACTCCAACAACAATAACTTGTTTTTTCAAATTAGCATAAGTTCTTAAATTTTCTGGTATTAAAATTCTACCCTGCTGATCAAGCTCTTCTTCTACTGCTCCAGAAAACATTAGCCTTAAAAATGCTCGAGAGCTAGTTTGAGTAATTGGTAATTTCATTAACTTTTCTATTAATTTTTGCCATTCAGATAGAGGATAAACAAAAAGACATTGCTCAATTCCTTTGGTAATGATAACTCCCTCGCTCAACCTTGCTCTAAACTTGCTTGGTATAGCAAGCCTTCCTTTTGAATCAAGTAAATATTTGAATTCTCCTAAAAACATAGTTATCCACAGGTTTTAATACTTATCCCCATATTTTTCCACAACTCCCCACTCCAATAAAACTATACACCACAAATCCTTATTTTTCAACAATTTTCCTGGACATTAAAAAATAAAGAAAAATTAAGGAAATTTATTATCTATTTAACAGTTTTTCCACAATAAACTTTCCTAAATATGGTAAAATTATTTATGGCTGAGAAAAAGAAAAAAACTAACTTAATACGACTGAAATGCTCTGAGTGTCAAAGAATCAATTACTACACCACAAAAAGGAAAACTTTAGAAAAAAAATTAGAATTAAAAAAATTCTGTAGATGGTGCAAAAAACATACTACTCATAAAGAAAGCAAAAAATAGATTTGTTTTTTTAAATTTTTAAAAAGATAAAATAAATTGTTGCAAATTTTTAGCTAGAAGAACTAATAAACTACACCAAATAAAAGACCCTAAAAATGTAGCTAAAGAAAAAATAAAAAGATTCATTTTAAAAAATCCTGCTGGAAAAGAGATAAAATGTCTAACTCCGGGTAAAAATCTTCCAATAAAAATTCCTATCATGCCATAATCTTTAACTAATTCTTTACTTTTTTGAAGTTTCTTATAAAAAAATGATTTATCTTTTAAAAATTTCTCCAAAAATTCATAAATTAAAAAGCCTATCAAATAAGAAAATAAACTACCAACTAAAGAACCCAAAGCACCATAAAAAGAAGCCCAGAAAAAATTAAAAATTCCTTTAGCTACTAAAAAGCCAGCAAGCCCCATTACAACTTCACTGGCAACTGGAGTAGCAGTTGACTCAAGGGCCATTAAGAAAAAAATCCCCAAATAACCAAAGGAACTAAAAATTTTTTCAACAAACTCAAGATTCTCCATAAATTCTTACAAGCTCATTAAATTTTGAAACTCTTTCTTTTATCGGCACACCAATTTTAAGAGCATCTGCCTCACAAGCTTTAGCGATATGGATCAAAAATGGGTCTTCTGTCTCACCTGAGCGATGAGAGATAATAACTAAAAGATTTTTTTCTTTTGCCAACTTGATAGTCTCAAAAGTTTCTCTTAGACTTCCAACTTGATTAGCTTTTATAATTATTCCATCAATTAAATTTTTCTCAAGAATGTCTTTTGTTATCTGAGGATTAGTAACAGTAAGATCATCGCCAATAATTTTGAATTTTTGAGTAACCTTTAATTCTCTAAAACCTTCAAAATCTTCTTCTTGAAATGGATCTTCTATAAAGTTAAGTTCAGGAATTTTTTCTTTGTAACTTAAATAAACTTGAGTAAGTTCCAAAGAATTAAGTTTTTGCGTTTCAAAAAAATAATGCCCATCACGATGATAAAAATAATTAGCGGCACAATCTAAAGCAAATTCAAAATCATAGGAAAACTTATCTTTTACATTTTTCATATAAACTAAAGGTAAAAGATTATTTTCAAAATCAAGAGCATAACCACTTTCATCTCCTATCGGCAAGATTCTTATACTATATTTTTCCCTCAAAAAGTCTCCTAAACTTCTGTAAAAATTTACAAGTTCTCTCACAGTCTCTGGCCCTTTGTATTTTAAAACAACCATATATTCCTGAATATCAAGGTTATTTTCTACATGAGCTCCACCATTTATTACATTAGAAAATATCAAGGGTAGTTTTTGAGGAAAATCTAATTTATATTCATGCTTTAAAACTTCCCAAAGCTCTAAACCTTCTGACCAAGCAAAAGCTCTAGCAAAACTCAAAGAAAGAGCCAAAAATATATTTCCACCAATTTTTGATTTGTCTGGGCTACCATCTAAGGCAAAAAGTTCATTTTCTAAATCATTTAAAGAAGAAAAAGCTTTACCCTCTAATTTGGAAATTAAATCAAAATCTATTTCTTGAAAATCCTTTGAAATTACTTCTTTTTTACCTTTACTTTTACCAGAACCAGGACAAGAAAAAAACCAATGATCGTTTTGATCACAAATTCCTATTTTTACTACTTCTTGACCGCGAGAATCAAAATTCCTTAAAATTTTTATCTTTTTTATTTTGACCATAATTAATTATAAATTATTGTATAATATTGCTTATGGAAAAGTCTGCAGGAATTTTAGTTTACCGAATTAAAAATAAAAAAATTCAAGTCTTATTAGGAAAAAGTGGTGGACCATTTTTTAAAAATAAAAAAAGATCTTGGAGCGTCCCTAAAGGAAGAATTGAAAAAAATGAAACTTTACAAGAAGCAGCTAGAAGAGAATTTTTTGAAGAAACAGGAATTAAAATAGATGAAAAAATTGACTATCTTGGTCAAGTAAAATCTGCTACAGGAAAAATTTTTTATTGTTATTTTCTGGAAAAAGATTTCAAATGGGACAGTCTTGAGCCTCAAAATGTTCCTCAAGTCAAACTAAATTGGCCACCAAAAACAAAAAATGAAATAATTTTTCCTGAAATTGAAAAAATAGCCTATTTAGACTTAGAAGTTGCTAAAGAAAAAATATTTTTCTATCAAATACCTCTTTTAGAAATGCTTAAAGAAAAAATAAACTTAAACTAGCATAAAATTAAAGATTCTTTTTATAGATCTGGAAAACTTCTTGAACAGTAGTTGCTTGTTCAGGAGATTTATCATCACGCCATCTTACAAACCTTGGAAATCTTAAAGCTATACCACCTTTTTTAATTTTCTCTCTTAAAACTGTATGAACTGGACTTATAGTTAAATCGGCACCTTTAATTTCCATTACTACTTTTGGTTCAAACCAAACATCTGGCTCAATTTGGGATTCAACTAACTTGCTTTTTTCTTTAATTTCATATTTTTTTAGTTTTTTAGGAAGATTTTCTAGCTCTTCATCAGTAAAACCTGCACCAACTTTCGTAAAACTGAAATATTTATTTTTCTCTGGATCATAAAGAGCAACTAAAAGGGATCCATAAGTTTTAGATCTCTTACCTGTGCCATAAATACCACCAATAACAACAACATCGAAAGTATCTACAAGTTCTTCTTTATAGTCTTTTTTAAATTTTAACCATCGCCAAGCTCTTACACCAGATTCATAAACGCTATTTGAGTCTTTTATCATCACCCCCTCACCTCCTTCTTTAAGAGCATTTAAAAATTCTCTTTCTATTTCATCTTCATTCGTAGGAGAACAAACGCTATACTTTGCTATCTCTATTTTTTCTGTTTTTTTAATTATACTTTCAAGTTTTTGTTTTCTTTCCTTAAGAGGTTTGTAAAGTAAGTTCTCGCCATTAAGATATAAAAGATCAAATAAAAAGTACTTTACCGGAATTTTTTTAACATACTCATGAATATCATATTTTCTTCTTCTTTGCATTAAAACTTGAAATGGTAAAAGCTTGCCATCTTTATCAACAGCAACAACTTCTCCTTCTAAAATTGCGTTTTTTACTTTTATATTTTTCTTTAAATCTTCAATAATGTCAGGGAATTGATTTGTTATATTTTCATGTCTTCTTGAAAAAAGAATAATTTCATTACCATCTAGATGCGCTTGAATTCTTTCACCATCGTATTTTACTTCTACAAAAATTTCATTTTCAATATTTTCTTTTATCTCTTTTATATCTTTAACTCGTTGAGCAAGCATCATTCTAATTGGAACACCCAAAATAGGCTCGACTTTCTCTAGAGCTTTTTTACCTTTTTTGAGGGCTAGATAAGCAACCTCACCAAGATCAGAAAGAATATTAAATACTTCTTCTAATTTCTTTTTCCCTTCTTTTGAACCAAATAAAACTTTTGAAAGAGCATACAAAAAGGTCATATCTGAAGCACCAAGTCTCAATGTTCCTAGAACTGACCTTACAATATATTTTGCTTCTAGGGGTGAAGATTTTTTTAAAATTATTGCTAAAATTTCTAATTTTTTTTCTTGTGATCCTTTTCCTTGGGTAAGAGCAATTTTTTTAAGATCATTAAAAACATCTTGAATTTCAAGACTTGATGGTTTTTCTTTAGCTAAACTTTTTGCCACATCGCCTAAATCTCCAAGTTCTTTAAAAAGTTTTTCTACTTTTCCTACATCCTGTTGAAAAGCCAAAGCTATAGCTTTAATAACTAATTTTTCAGCAAGTCCAAGTTCAAGACCTTTATAATCAGGAGCAATCTTGCCTTGCAAAAGATAAGCAGTCAATTTTGCTTCTTCAGGTGTTGTCTTTTTAAGAAAATCACAAATAAGATCAATCATTTTCAAATTAGAGGATGTTTTTTCTAGTTGTTGAAAAAGTTCTGCTAATTCTTTAAATTTCATTTTTTAAAAACTTAAGGTGTGGTTGAAAAATTATTAAGTTCATCTTCTAATGTTTTTACATCTAAGTTTTCTGGCTCAGAAGTTGTAATTTCTTCTAACTCGAAAATAACTCCTTCATCTGCCTTACCTGAAGATGTTGGAGTTTGGTTTATATCCTGATTAGTTGGACTAATTTGTAAAGATGGTTGACTTTCTTTCTTTGTAAAAATATAAAAAATAGCAATCAAAATTAAAATAACTATAAGGAGAATTATCCAAAGATAATTTTTAGATGATCTTCTTTCTTTTTCTTCCATAATTATTTTTGAGGGGTAGAAGTTGAAATTTTAAGGGTGTTTTTAACCTCTTCAAGAACTTTTCTTACAACCTCTCTCCCCTCTTTAACAATTAGCTGTCTTAAATTTTGATGGTCATTTCTTAATTCTTCGATTTTTTGAGCAAAATAATTCCTTAAAGGAGCTTTAAGGTCAGTGAAACTATAAATTTTACTTTGTTGCTCAATTACTTTACTTTTAAGTTCGTTTATTTTCTCTTGAGCTTCAATAAGAGCTAATTCAATATTCGAGACATCTATACCTCGAGATTCTATTTCTCTTGCTTTTGCTTCAAGTTTTAAAAGTTTTTCTTCAATCTGAAAAAGATACTTTAGATAGTTATCGGTGTGAATTTTATTTAATTCATTAATTTTATCGTAAAGATTTTCAAGAGCTTTATTTTGCTTTTCATTTAAGTTAATTCCAAGCTCGTCAATTCTTTCCTTTATTTTAACTTTATAACTTTCTAAATTTTTAACTCTTTCTTTAGTAAGTGTTTCTATTCTATTTTCTAAATCTTTTATCTTTTTTCTCTGTTCTTCTTTCACATTTGAAATTTCTGAAATAAACTCTTCTTTAGTTATTCCTTTTTTCTTTTTAAGTTCCTCTATAAGTTCTTTTACTCTTTCAATTTTATTCGGAAAAACACTTGTAGCAAACTCACCAGGAACAGTTGAGGTAATTTCTTCAACAGAAAAAGCATTTATTTTAGCTAAAGAAATTAAAAGGAGAAAAATGATTATCTTTTTCATAAATAATTATAACACTTAAACAAGAAAAATGTTATCAAAACCACTTTCTTTTAGCCCACTTAAAGAAATTTCAACAAACTCTGCTTTTTTCCAAAGCTCTTTTAAATTACGTGCTCCACAATAACTAAAACCTGAACGCAAACCTTTTTCTATATTTTCCAAAACTTCACTTACACTACCCTTATAAGGAACTAAACCAAATTCAGCACCTTCAGAAACTGGAATATATTCTGCTTTTTCATTTGTTTCTTTTAATTTTTTCTCATAAGCAAAAGAGGAACTCATACCTCTAAAAACTTTAACCCTTTTACCATTAACTACCATTACCTTTCCTGGAGCTTCATCAGTTCCTGCTAGCATATTTCCTAACATAACTGCGTGAGCGCCTGCAGCTAAAGCTTTGACAATATCACCAGAATTTTTGCAACCACCATCAGAAATTATAGGAATTTTAGGATATTTTTCTTTTATCCATAAAATTGCTCCTAATTGAGGAACACCAACACCAGTAACAATTCTAGTAGAACAACTACTACCAGGTCCAATACCAACTTTAACTACATCAGCACCAGCAGAAAAAAGATCTCTTACACCTTCAGGAGTAGCAACATTACCAGCAATAAGAGGTATTTGAGGAAATTTACTCTTTAAAGTTTTAACTGCTTTTAAAGTTTTCTCTAAATGCCCGTGAGCAACATCAATCACTAAAATATCTACCCCAACCCTAACTAATTCTTGTGCTCTTTCTAAAAAATCACCTTTTATTCCTATAGCTGCGCCAACAAGAAGTCTTCCTTTTGAATCTCGAGAAGTTTTCTTGTCACTAAAATTTTCAATATCCTTTGAAGTAATTAAACCTAGAACTTTTCTTTCTTTATCTACTATAGGAAGCTTTTCAATTTTGTATTTTTCAAAAATTTTCTTTGCTTCTTCAAGGCTAATTTTTTTGTTAATTACAATCAACTTTTCAAAAGGAACCATTAAATCTTTAACTTTCTTATTTTTATCATCACAAAAGAGATAATCTCTCTTCGAAATCAAACCTAAAAGTTTTCTATTTTCATCAACAACAAGATAAGTCCAAAAACCATATTTTTCAACTAAACTTAAGATCTCAGCCAAAGTTGTTTCAGGGCTTACAGTTATAGGATTTTCAATTATCCAATTCTCTTTTCTTTTTACTTTTTCAACTTCATTTTTTTGATCCTCAATTGAACAAAATCTGTGAATTATGCCAAGACCACCGTTTTTTGCCATAGCAATTGCCATTGAAGATTCAGTGACAGTATCCATTGGAGAAGAAATTATTGGAAGATTAATTCTAAATGGCCCAATATTAGTTGAAAGATCTATATCTTTTCTAGAGTCTATCGGTGATCTTTTTGGTATTAATAAAACATCTCCAAATGTCAAAAATTTACCCCTTATTTTCTTTTTAGGCATAAATATATATTATAAAACATTTTGGTTTATAATTCTTTTATGATAAAAGTAGCTATTTTAATGGGCGGTCCTTCAACTGAATATCATGTGTCTTTAAATTCTGGTAAAAATGTGATCAATAATTTAAGACCTGATAAATATCTTCCTTTACCAGTAGTAATAGATAAAAATTTAAAATGGCATTTTATAACTCTAAGAAAAATCTTAAATGAAAAAGAAGCTATAGTTTTTTTAAAAAAGGTATGTGATGTCGTTTTCCTTGCTTTACATGGAAGCTATGGCGAGGATGGAAAGATTCAAAAACTTTTAGAAAAAAATAAAATAAAATTTACTGGTTCAGATTCAAAAGCATCTAAAATAGGAATAGATAAAATGAAAACATATAAAATATTAAAAAAAGAAAATATAAGCTTTCCCCCAACCTGGACATTTAAAAGTTTTTATAAAATTTTCAAAAAGAAAAAAATAAAATTTCCAATAGTTGTAAAACCAAATGACCAAGGATCTTCAGTTGGTGTAAGCATAATCAAAAATCCAACAAAAAAAAGTTTAATCAAGGCAGTAAATAAAGCTAAAAAATTTTCAAAAAAAGTTTTAATTCAAAAATTTATCGACGGGTATGAAATAACTTGTGGAGTTTTTCATCGAATTGCTCTTCTTCCTACTTTAATAGTCCCCCAAGAAAGAGAATTTTTTGACTACTACTCAAAATATACTGCTGGCGCAACTCAAGAAATTACTCCTGCACCATTAGAAAAAAGTCTTTTAAGACAAGTAAGAAAGATAGCCTTAAAAGTTCATAGAGCAGTTGGTTGTCGACATTTTTCTCGAACAGATATGATTTTGGGAAAAGATAAAAATATCTATGTGCTTGAAATTAACACTATTCCTGGTATGACAAAAACAAGTCTTCTACCTCAACAATTAATGGCTTGTGGTATAAAGTTTAGTGAATTTTTAGATAAAATCATAAAATTAGCTTTAAAATGAAAAGAAAAAAGAAAATTTTTATAGGAGTAGCCTGGCCATATGTAAATGGCGATCTTCATATAGGACATGTTGCTGGTTATCTTTTACCAGCAGACATCACTAAAAGATTTTTCAAAATAAGTGGCTATGATGTTTTAATGGTCTCTGGCTCTGATTGTTTTGGTACTCCTATAACTTTTGAAGCTGAAAAAGAAGGAATTAGCCCAAAAGAAATTGTAAAAAGATATCATCCAAAAAATAAAAAACTTTTTAAAGATTTAGGAATTAGTTTTGATATTTATTTCAAAACTGATCATCCTTTTCATAAAAAATTAGTTCAAGAATTTGTTCTTTCTTTCTGGAAAAAAAATCTACTTTTTACTAAAAAAGAACTTCAATATTATGATCAAGAAAATAAAAGATTCTTGCCAGATAGATATGTTGAAGGAACGTGTCCTTATTGCAATTTTGATGGTGCCCGAGGAGATCAGTGTGATAATTGCGGAAAAATAATTGATCAAAATTTAATAAATCCTAGAAGTAGAATAACAGGTAAACAAGTAATCCTTAAAGAAACAGAAAGTGTTTTTATCGACTGGCCAAAAATTCAAGAAGAAATTGAAAAATATGTAAGGAAAAAAAGTAAAAATTGGAGAGCATGGGTAAGAAAAGAAACTTTTGCTTGGCTTAAAAAAGGACTTAAACCTCGAGCCCTTAGTAGAGATATAAATTGGGGAGTAGAATTTCCAAAAGAAATTATAAAATCTTGGCCGTTTTTAAAAGAAAAAAGAATTTACGTCTGGTTTGATGCTGTTATTGGCTATCTTTCTGCTTCAAAGTACTTTGCAAAAATAAAAAAGATAAATTATGAAGATTTTTGGAAAAATAAAAATGCTCTTCATTATTACTTTATGGGAAAAGACAATTTAGTTTTCCATACTATCTTCTGGCCTGGCCAGCTTATGACGTACGATCCAAAAATTAACTTACCTGATTTTCCTTTAATAAATCATTATTTAAATCTTGAAGGTAAAAAATTTTCAAAGTCAAGAGGAACAGTCCTTTATATAAGAGATTTTATAGATAAATTTGGGGCAGATCCACTAAGATTTTATATGTGGAAAATAATGCCAGAAAAAAAAGATAGTTCCTTTTCTTGGCAAGATTTTTATCAGACTTACAACGACATTTTTATAAATAAAATATGGAATTTTATAAGAAGAGTTTTAGTTCTTTATCAGAAAACAAAATTTTCTTTACCATCAGAAAAGATAATAAAATTTTCTTTTAAGATTTTAGAAAAGTATTCTTTTCATCTTCAAAAAGGAGAATTTAATAAAGCTTATGACGTTTTTCTAAAATATGTAAGTTTTGGAAATAAATTAATTGATCAAAAAAAGCCTTGGCAATTTAAAGATGATGAAAAGAAATTTATTCCTCTTGGAAGTGATTTGATTTTAATTGTTATCTTTTTACTTTTAATGCTCCACCCTGTTTGTCCTTTTAGTACTACTAAATATTTAAGATACCTTAAAATCAAACCAAAATTTTTTAAAAAATTAGAAATTAAAAAAATAATTAAAAATATTTATATTAAGAAAAAACCAAAAATTCTTTTCAAACCTTTACCTAGTAGCTTCATATAGGGCTTTAATTTCTGTATCAGAAAGGGCGCGGTTGTAAATACGGACTTCATCAAAAGTTGTTCCCTTGCCAGTATCAACACAATCTGGATCATATATCCCTATATTTATTTTATATACATTCCCGTAGGAACCACTAAGATTATTAGCTGATGTAACAACTCTACCATCAACATACATTCGATGAGTGTTTTTAGATATTTCAAAAACATAAGTATACATATGCCAAATATTGTTTGACCCAATGGAATAAGAAAAACCAGTGTTTTGACCTAAATTGTTACTGAGGTAAAGAATACCATGATGCATCCAATATCCAGCAAACCCTCCACCACTATGTTGTGTATCGAAATGAAATAAAGTTAAAGCTCCAGGGTAATAGTTATCCCACAAAACTACCGTAAAATCATTTTGCGGTAGATTGTATAAAATGTTGCCAGCTGATATATCCCTATAAATACCAAATTGATGACTAACACAATAAGTTGCTGCATTTTCACTATATTTCAAACCATAATTAACTTTTCCACTTGTCCATACAACCATAGAGGAAGAAGGAAGAATAGTTAAATCATTTCCATAACCAGAATAATCTTTAGCAATATTACCACTTCCTTCATCAAAAGGCCAATAACCTACTAAACCTTGAGCTTGATCTATTAAGTTTTTATTATTACCTACAGAATAGATATGAGGAAAATTATCTCCAT
>JAUQQM010000002.1 GCA_030549895.1 Patescibacteria group bacterium
GAAATTGTATAGCCTAAAACAGCAAAAATTTTTCTTTTATTGTAATAGTCAGATAACCTTCCTGAAAAAATTTTAAAAATATTGACTAAAGCATCAGCAGTTCCTTCTAAAAAACCAACAAACCACAACGG
Source organism: Patescibacteria group bacterium (assembly GCA_030549895.1). GTDB lineage: Bacteria > Patescibacteriota > Minisyncoccia > UBA6257 > HR35 > JAUQQM01. The sequence goes on from JAUQQM010000002.1 coordinate 132, forward strand.
TGCATTTAAACCTTTCACCAAAAAAGCAGGCATAACAGAATAAATCATCTCACTTGAAAAATCATTAAATAAACTCACAAGACTTAAAAAGAAAACATTCTTCTTTACTCCTAAAATTTTATCTTTCATTTTTAGTTTCGAAAAAAGTTTTTAATATTAAATCTATCTTCATCAAGAAAATACAAACTTAAAATTGCAAATGCTAAACCTAAATCACGAATGCCACTTGGAGTGAATTTTAAAGAAAACAGAAAAATACTTATTAAATGAAGAAAACCTAAAAGGGAGATTATTTTTATAAAAAGACCTAAAATTAAGCAAATTCCTATAATGAGATCAAAAATTCCATTTAAGTAGATAAAAATCTTTAGATTAACAAAATTAGAAAAAATAGAAGGAACTAGATCTATCCATGCTTTTGGTTCTATTATCTGATTAAAACCAAAATAAAGAAAAACTATACCTAAACCTACTCTTAAAATTAAAATTCCATAAAAGCTCATTGAGCTTCAAAAATTCCTATCTTAAATTTTTTTAGAGTTTCTTCTGGTTTTTCTTTACCACCATGCTTTTGAATAAATGCTTCTGTTCCATCCTTACCACAAATACTTAAAATTTTATCTGGTCCTCCTGGATGCTGACTTATCCAATCAGTAAGATCATAAACTTCACCTCTAATTATTGTCCAGCAACTTTCTTCAGAGTTATGTTTAGCTATTTCATCCATAGTGAAAGCCTCTTCTTCCTGAATATCTTCCTCAACTTTCTCTTCTTTTTTTGTGTCTATATTTTGTTCTTTAATATTTTGCTCTTCTCTTTTTTCAGTTTTTTCACTTTCTGAACTCTGATCCTGTGAAATAGTACTTTGATTATTAAAACTTACCTTGTTTTCTTTAAAAGTTAATAGTTGCTTTTGAAAAACTAAAAATGCGGCAACAACTAAAACAACAATTAGGATTAAGTAAATTATTAGCTTTTTATTCATTTTTTGGGGAAAAATAAATTTTATTTTAAGATTATAACCCAAAGTTTAAAAAAATTACACCTAAAATTTGTGGATAATTTTAAAAATTATTGCTAAAATTTTAGTTTGCCTTTTTCAAATTTATAACAAAATAAAAGAAGTAAAAAAATTATTATAAAAATTGTGTCAGTCACAGTGCAATAAAAACAAATAGATTTTAAAACAAAAAATTGAATCCCAAGTAAAATTAAAGCTACAAGAGTGCCACTGAAAGAAATCAATAAAAGAATTTTTCTTTTTCTAAAAGAAAATAAAAAGATAATCAATAAAGCATAAATCATCCCAAAAATTGAAAGAGGTATATCAAAAATCCTGCTATATTTGCTTTTTAAAACTAAATCACAGCCATTAAAAATTGAACATGAAGATGAAGTTGAATAAGAAAGTTTCGTTAAATATAAAGAAATTAAAAAAGTAATAAAAGCAAGTAGAAAAATCAAAAATTTTAAAATCTTTCTAAGTATAATCATAATATTAAATATTTATTTGAAAATTGGGTACTTCTGAACTAATTTTGTTTTTTTCCCAAAGATTTACCAAACCTAAATATCTTCCTGAATTGGACAAACATAAAACTGCTATAGTAATAATATAAACAATGTGCTCATCAATTAAAGGTTTATATTCTGGCAAAATAAAACCAGCTAAATACATTAAAGCAAGCATTAAACCAGCAAAAAAAGTTGAAAGTTTCATAAAAATACCAATACCAAGTATTAGTCCTATCCCAATACATAAAAGACCTAACATAAAAAGCCAATCAACAACTGGGTTACCTGCTAAACTTTTAAAAATTTCAGCAAATGGACCTTTGGTAGTAAATTTTAAAAAGCCAAAAATTGGCGAACCTCCATAAAGCCAAGCTTGATTGCAGAAATAATTGAACATACCTGTTTTAGCATCTCGAAAGGTTGAAAAACCTAAACCAAAAAGTTTACCGAAAAAGCCCATAAAAATATCCAAACCAAAGCAAGACGCAAAAGTCCTAAAGAAATTTGGAGATTTTTATTTTCCATTTTTTAATCAATTTTTAATAACAACCTGGCTAAAATTTTTGATAAATTAAAAACTTACATTCACCTATTTCTATCATCAATTTATATTATAATTTATTTTCTAAAAATTTTAAAAATTACATAAAAACTAATAGAAAAAGAGGTGTTTTGATATTTAAATAAAAAGCCAGCGCTTTAAAGCGCTGGCCCTCGACCTTTAAAACTTAGTAAATTATTGAGTGGATGTTGTTGTGGTTGGGGTTGGGGTTGATGTAGGTACTCTAAGTTGCTTACATTCTGTTTTAACTCTCCTCAGTTCTTGATTGAACCACTTGTTTATTTCTTTTATTTCATGAGTATAGGTCTTCTTTATCTCTTTTTTGGCCTCAGTAGTTGTTGCATTATTATATGCTTCTTTGAAGTTACTTAAAGCCTGTTTTTTCTTGTTCTGCATTTCTTTTGTTAATTCTTGCGCTTTCTTTCCAACACAAGCTTTATAAATCCCTGAAGGAGTAGTTGTTGCTGTAGAGATACCCTTTCTAACACCAAACTCTCCTGGTGTTGATGTTGGTCTATAAGAAGGTACAGACTTTGTTTTAATAACCAAAGCGAAAGCTGATTGAGTAACTAAGAAGATAGCTAAAGTTATAAGGATAAAGTATTTTTTCATGTTAGGGTTAATAAAATTTTAATTTTGACTTAGTGAGGGTATTTAAATACTATTAGATTAATTAAACTAAAGGCGGTGAACGAGTGTGAAGTTTACTTGTAAAATTACTTGGCTGATATATTTCAAAACACGTAAAGAATTTATCAAAATAATTTTTAAAAATAGTAAGGTTTATTAAAAATAAATTAACTAAAAGAAAAATTAGATAAATTGCGTTATTATCAGAATAGATAAATTCTAAAATATCATAATTATCAGGATCGAGAGTAAAAATTAATTCTAGGTCTGGATGTTGATAGTTATAAAGAATAACAGAAAGACCAACAATTCCTGAGATCAATAGAAAGACAACTAAATATTTTTTCATTATAATTAATTATACCATAAAATTATAATTAAACCCCGATAATAATATGTCAATTCTTACTATAAAAACAAGGAAAAAACGAGAAATAATAGATATTACTGAAGATATTAACAGCTTGTTAAACAATCAAGAAAAAGAAAGTGGTTTAGTTTACCTTTTTGCCCTTCATACAACTTGTGCTTTAACTACTGCTGATTTAGATCCAGAAACAGATTTAGATTATTTAGATGCTTTCAAAGAAATTGTACCTAAATTAAAATATCGACATCCTCATAATCCAGAACATTTCCCTGATCATTTTCTTTCTTCACTTGTTGGTACTTCCCTCCTTCTTCCTTTTGAAAATAAAAGTCTAGTTTTAGGAACTTGGCAAAGAGTAATTTTAATAGAATTTGATGGACCAAGAGAAAGAAAGATTGTTGTCAAAATTATTTAATCTCATAAGTAATAGTTACTGAAATTTTTATTTCTTGGGAGCCTGGTTCGATTTGAGGTGTTATTCCTGGTACTCCTGCCCCCATCTCTTTTAAAAATACTGGATAAGGTGGCGGGAAATATCCAGATGATTCTGTTATATTTACAATTTTTCCAAGTTTAAAACCTGCTATTTTAGCAATTTTCTCTGCCTTTTCCTTTGTCTCTTTAATTGCTTTTTCTCTTGCTTTATCTAAATAGACTTTTTCGTCATCAACTGTAAACTTAGGACCATAGATATTATTAGCACCATTTTGCACTGCCCCACTTAAAATTTCTCCAACTTTATTTAAGTTTCTAATTTTTACAGAAAAACCTTGACTAATTGTATAACCAACTATTTCTGTCACTTTATCATATCTATATTTTGGAGTAATTGAATAATTTTCTGTTTTTATATCCCTTTCTTCAATCCCTTGACTCTTTAAAAATTGAATTACTTTATTAAACTTTTCACTATTTTCCTTTTGAAGCTCGATTAAGTCCTTTCCTTCACTAATTAAACCAATATTTAATTCAGCAACATTGGGAAAAATTATTTCTTTAGCTTCACCAGTAACAGAAAAACTTCTTCGAATTTCTCTACTTTTTGTATATTCATAAACAAACCAAAAACTTACAATAATAAAAAGAAAAATTCCTATAATAATTGAAAATTTTAAAATTTTGCCCATTTTAAATTATAACACCCTCTTAAAAAATAAGAAGGAAATTAAATTTTCTAAAATTTTTATCTTATGAGGAAACGAAATCATCTTAACTAAATAAATAAACCTTTTAAGAAGAGAAACAAAAAATCCAGAAATAAAAATGTTAAAAATTTGAGCAACAGCATAATAGAAACCAAGAGAAATAATATCGCCGGAATGTTTATATTTAAAAGTTTTTTTATTATTTAAATTCTTGATATTGAAAGCAAGAACTTTTGCTTGTTTAGTAGCGACTTGGGCTGATTGACTTAATTGTCTTTGATTTTCTAAGAAACAAGCAATATCTCCAAGACAAAAGACGTCATTATAAGCCTCCGAATTTGACTTTAAAAGTTGAAGATTTTCATTAACTAAAAGTCTACCGCTGTTATCTTTTAAAAAATCTCCTATAATTTCTGGAAGATTTGCTTTTATACCTGCAGTCCAAATAGTAGTTCTTGTATAAATAATCTCATCTCCTAATTTAACAAAATTTTCACCTACCTCAGTAACAATTTTACCTAAAATCAACTTTATACCTTTTTCTTTTAACTTTAATAAAGCTGCTTTACGCATTTTTTCTGAAAATTGAGTCAATATTTCATTTTTTCCTTCAACTAAAATTATTCTTATCCTTTCTAAAACTTTTTTTGAAATTTTATTTTTCATTATTCTAAAAAATAAATCACTTAAATTTCCGACAAGTTCAACGCCCGTCGCTCCACCTCCAACAATAACGAAAGTTAAAAATTCATCAAAGTTTTCTTTATATTTTTCTTTTTCAAAAATTTCAAAAATATGATTTTTAAGTTTTAAAGCTGAGTCTAAACGTTTTAAAGACCAGCAATTTTCTTTCCCAATAATATTATAGTAATTAACTTCCGCGCCCAAACAAATTACTAAAATTTCATAATTTATTTCTTCTTGATTAACATAAACAAGTTTTTTATTTAAATCAATTTTATTTACTTTCCCAGAAATAAACTTAAACCGCAATGATTTTGATATTTCCTTGAAATAAACTCTTACAGCCTCCTCACTAACAAAGCCGCAAACAAAATCGATTAATAATGGAGTAAATAAAAAATATTCATTATCGTTTACTAAAATAACCTCATTTTTATTTAAAAATTTTCCAAGATATTTTAAAGTGTAAATACCTCCAAAACCCCCACCTAAAATCAAAATTTTCATAATTAGATTATTCTTGGTTTTGAAACCTTAAAATACAACTATTATATTCTTTAACCTTTAAATTATAATCTTCAATAAAACTTTTTGTTTTTATAATAAGCTCATTATAAGAATGAACTTTTCTATTATACTCGTCAATTAAAGAAAGGACTTCATAAGGATTTTCATTTTTTGTTATCCTTTCTAAAAGATCATCTAATTCCTTTTTTAAAATTTCTATCTTATTTTTATTTTCATTTATTCTGGTTTGTAAATCTTCTGATGGTTTAGGGCATAAATCTTCAGGACTTCCAAAATGTTGAACAAAAACATATACTTCTTTTCCTTTAAAATTACCTTTTACAAAACCTACACCAAGATGATAGAAATTTTTATTTAAAATATTTTTTCTATGAGGGGGGCTTTCCATCCAATCTCTAACTACTTCCTCCTCTGATTTTGGCCTACCCATAAACAAATTTTCTCCAACAATTATAAACTTGTAATTTGAATCAATTATAAAATCTGTAAAATTCTTTCCAGATGGACTTTTATGATCAAAATATTGATTCAAAAGAATATCCTCTGCTTTTCTTTGAGCGCTTAAATCAAGCTTCTGGTCTGAAATTAAATCTTGAAGACCGTTTTGTCTTCGGTAAAAATTAGTATAGAAAATTATTTTTTCTTTATCAAATTGGTTGTCTTCAAAAGAAATTGAGGTCGTTGAAAAATTTTTCTTTAACTCATTTAAAACTGGCTGTAAATTTTGATTATTCTTTGACAATAAGATTAACAATATAAGAATTATTAAATTTTCTATTTTACTCATTAATAAGGGCAGTCAGCTTCTTTGGCTAAAACTTCTAATTTTTGAAAACCTACAAGCCTTTTACCATTTTTAAATTCCCAGGTTGGTACTGAAGTAATATTAAAACACCTCTCCTTTTCTTTAGTGCACTCAATATAATTTATGTATCTAAAACTTTTTCCAAATGAATTTTTTTGCTTTTGGCAATAAGGACAATAATATGTACCGTACATCACTACACCTTTTTGGCTAAGACAAATAGCTAAATTTTTTATTTTTTCATTTTCTTTAGATGGTTGAGAAAAAATAGAAACAAAAATTATAAAAATAAAAATTAAAAAGAAAATTAAAAATACTCTCTTACTCATTACAGCAATCTATTAATTTTTCGATCACCTGTTGAAGTTTGTTTTTTTCTTTTATCTCCTTTATATCTTCGATTTTAATTATGTTAAATTTTAAACCAAAAAATAAATTAAAAAGTTCATAAGCAGACTCATAAAAACTTTTCGCCTCATCTTTTTTTCCTTCGGAAAATAATTTTTCTCCAACTTCGAAAAATCTATAAACTGCACCCAAAATGTGTTTGGAACAGCACCAAAGTTCTCCTTCTGGTTCTTTAATAATTTTTGTCATTGCATCTTTTCTTATGTTTCTTACCTTTTCTATTAAATCTAAATATTCTTCTTTCTTTGTTTTTTCATAAGTAAAATAAAAATGTTCTTCTAAACTTATAAGATGCATAATTGCTACAGCTAAATCTTCTTGAGCTTCAAAATTAATTTTTTCTTTTTCTTTGAACTCTCTAATTTTTTCAATTAGTTCATCCAAACTCATAAAAAATTATACCATAATCTAGCTCAAAAGCACAAAAAGACCTAAAGCAAAAAATATCAGGCCAGAGATAATTCTGTAAGTCTTAATTGATCTTTTTTTAATGATTTCAATCTTTTCTATATATTTTGTTGAAAGAAAAAGAATCAAAATAAGGGGTAGAATAAAAATTAAATTGTAAATAAAAAGGTAAAAAAGTCCTTTAATAAAAGTAGTTTTCTCGTTCAAAAGACTAAGAACAAAAAAATAAGGACCCCCAGTGCAAGGAAATTCTGTTGAACCAACTAAAAAACCTAAAATAAAACTTGAACTAAATGAAGCTCGACTAATTAGACTAGCAATAGTTTCTTTTGCGCCCTCAATTATTTGAGGTCTTATAGGAAAATTTTTAAAAATTGCTCCTAACAGTTCAATTAGACCATAAAAAATAAGAATGGCTGAAGTAATTTTTGAAATAATCCTTGGAATTCCTAAAATATTAAATACTTTTAAAATCCCAACTCCAATTAAAAAATAAGTAAGGAAGATAGCAAAAATATAAACAAATCCAACTTTAAAAATAAATTTTTTATCCTCTTTATTTACTAAAAGAAAAGAAAGAGTAATAATTAAAACAGAAATAGCACAAGGATTAATACTATCTAAAAAGCTGCTTATGATGATTACAAAGATATCTTTAAATTCCATTAAACTCCTAGTAAATAAATAGTCTTTATAACAGCATCAGGTGAAAGAGAAATAGAACCAATGCCAGCTTCTACAAGAAATTTAGCAAAATCAATAAAAGTAGAAGGAGCATCACCACAGATACCAATATATTTACCTCTTTCATTACATTTTTGAATTACTTCTTTTATTAGTTTTTTAACAGATTCGTTTCTTTCATCACTAATTCCTTGCAAAATTTCATTATCTCTATCAATCCCAAGAGTAAGTTGAGTTAGATCGTTAGAACCAATCGACATACCATCAAAAATATCTAAAAATTCATCCGCCTGCAAAATGTTTGAAGGAATCTCACACATAACATAAACTTTATAACCTTTTTCCTTCCTTTCACCCATTATCTCTTCAATTATCTCTATAACTTTTCTGCCTTCTTCTGGAGTCCGACAAAACGGAACCATAAGAGTTAAATTATCTAAACCAATTTCTTCTCTTACTTTTTTCATAGCTGAAACTTCTAACTCAAAAGCTTTTTTAAAATTAGGATGATAATATCTACTCGCACCTCGCCAACCTATCATTGGATTTTCCTCTTGGGGCTCATAAAGATCGCCGCCAATCAAGTTTCTATACTCATTAGTTTTGAAATCAGAAAACCTAACAATAACTTCATTAGGCCAGTAAGCTGTACAAATTTTAGCTATTCCTTCAGCTAATTTATCAACAAAGTAAAGCTTTTTATCATCATAACTATAAGTAAGCTCATCAATTTTCTTTTTAACTTCCTCAGGTAAATTAGGATAATCAATTAAAGCATTAGGATGAATTTTTATCTCTTCACTAATAATAAATTCTTCTCTTGCTAACCCAACACCTTTAACTGGTAAATACCATTTTTCCCAAGCCTCATCAGGAAGACCAATGTTTACATAAATTTTTGTTTTAGTTTCAGGTAATTTCTCTAAGTCGTGTTCGATAATTTCATAATCTAAGAGCCCTTTATATACATAGCCAGTAATACCACCAGTACAATCAATTGTTACTTCATCTCCTGTCCTTAAAACTTCAGTTGCTTTTTGAGTACCAACAATTGCGGGAATTCCAAGTTCACGAGAGACAATAGCACAATGAGAAGTTCTACCGCCAGCATCTGTAATAATTCCTTTAGCTATTTTCATTATTGGTACCCAATCTGGGTCTGTCATCTCAGTCACCAAAATTTCACCTGCTTGAAATTCGTCTATTTTAGAAACATCCTTAATTACTCTAACTTTTCCCGAAATAATTTTTGAACCAATAGCAATTCCTTTAAGTAAAACTTCGCCCTTTTCTTTTAGTTTGTATTCTTCATAGATATTTTTCTTTTTTGTTGAATAAACTGTCTCAGCTCTTGCTTGAACAATATAAAGTTTTCCGTCAATTCCATCCTTTGCCCATTCAATATCCATTGCTTGACCATAATGTTTTTCAATAATCCAGCCCATCTTAGCCAGTTCTAAAACTTCATCATCAGTTAAAGAAAATTTTTCTTTTTCTTCTTTACTTGTTTGAATTTCTTTTGTACCGCCTTCTTGAGAATAAACAATTTTTTTAGTTTTATCTCCTAATCTTTTACTAACAACACTCCTAAATCCCTTCTCCAATCCCTTTTTAAAAACTATCCATTCATCAGGAATAACTCTTCCTTGAACAATAAGTTCACCCAATCCCCAAACTCCATTAATAACGATTACCTTATCAAGTCCTGTATCAGTGTCAAGAGTAAACATAACCCCAGAACTAGCCAGATCAGAACGGACCATTTTTTGTACCCCAACAGAAAGTTTAACTTTAAAATGATCAAACCCTTTTTCTTGCCGATAAAAAATTGCTCTCTCAGTAAAAAGAGAAGCAAAACAAAATTTTACTTTTTCAAGTAAATCTTTTTCTGTAACATTCAAATAAGTTTCTTGCTGACCAGCAAATGAAGCTGAAGGAAGATCTTCAGCCGAAGCACTGCTTCGAACAGCAACTTGAAAATCTTCACCATATTCTTTCTTAAGTTCTTCAAAACTTTTCAAAATTTCTTCTTCCAAATCTCGAGGAAATTCTCCTTTTTTAATCAAATTTCTTATCTCTTCGCCTGCTTGTTGAAGCTCTAAAACATTGTAAATGTTAGTTTTCTCTAATATTTTTTTAATTTTCTCCTCTAAATTGTTAAACTTAATATAATATTCATAAGCTTTGGTAGTGATAGCAAAACCATTTGGAACTAAAACTCCTGACTTAGATAAGTAGCGGTACATCTGGCCCAAATTAGCATTTTTACCCCCAACAAGTTCTACATCTTCTTTTGAAAGATCTTTAAACCAAACAATGTACATAATTTAATTATATCATTTCAAATAATTCTTTTACTTTTAAAATAAGTTTTTGGGTTGCTATTTTTCGATGAGAAAAAATTTCTTCATCTTGATTTAATTCATCGTAATACTTATTTAAACCTTCTACTATAAAAACAGACCTAAAAGGATACCCAGGAATTCTATTTTTACTAGGTTCTCTAGCAATATAGCCTTTAATTTTTTCTTGCTGGCAAATTATATTTTTGCCGTCATAAAAACAAACGCAAGTCTCTAAATAAGCAGTTCTTTCTGAGACATTTTCCATCTTTTTAAGTAAAAATTCAATTAACTCTTCATCAGTTGCCTCATACCCCGGCCAACGCCTTGATTTAACTCCTGGCTCATTACCAAGAGCAGGAATAATAAGACCACCATCATCTCCAATAGTTGGAATTTTAAACTTTTCATAATAAAATTTTGCTTTTAAAATTGCATTCTCTTTAAAAGTTTGGCCATTTTCTTGTGGTTTTTCTTTAAAATTAAAATCATAAAGAGAAAGCACTTCTAATTCTGGCAAGAGCTCATTAATGACTTCTTTTATTTCCTTTATTTTTCCAAAATTACTACTTCCAATAAGAATTTTTTTCGGTCTCATATTTTAATTTTAACAAAGTACTAAAGTTAAATAAATAGTGATATATTCGCTTGGCCAAATCTGAGCTCAAAAAGTTAGTTTACCAAACTTAGGAAGAATAAATATCTTTTTCGAGAGTAATTTCGCTTCATTATTTTAAAATTCGCTACTGAAATTAGATTTTTCATATGTTAAAATTAAAATATGAAAAATGAACTAGAATTAAAGCTTAAGAAATTATTTAAAACTAAAGAAAGACCTCAAGTAAGAGTAATCCTAAATGAGTATGGTGATCTTGCTTCAAATGTTCTTTTTATTGCTGCTAAAGAAAATAAAAAAGAACCTAAAAAAATTTGGGATGAATTTAAGGATGAAGTAGAAAAAAGACTGGCTAAAAATTTCGAAAAAATTGAATTTGTTAATGGTTATTTAAATTTTCACCTAAAAAAAGATTTGCTTTTCAAAACATTTAAAATTGCGGTAAAAAAACCAAAGCAAATATCTCTTTCTAATTTCGGACATAAACAAAAAGTAATAGTAGAATTTCTTTCAGCTAATCCGACTGGTCCTCTGCATTTAGGAAATGGAAGAAATGCGGTTCTAGGTGAAGTTATCTCAAGAGTTCTTAAAAAAACTGGATTTTCTGTTTTTAAAGAATACTATAACAATAACAGAGGCAGACAAATAAAAATTCTTGGTCTGAGTGCTCTTTCTTTTTTAAAACTTCCAACGGAAAACGAAAATGAGCTTTATAAAGGTAAATACCTCGAAGAATTAGTAAACAAAAACAAGGGTCTTTGTTTTAAATTTAAAGATCAACCAGAATATCTTGGCTATCTTTTAAGTAAAAAAATATTAGAATTTTACATCAAACCAACCTTAAAAAGTCTTGGCATAAAATTTGATAATTTCTTTTCTGAAAGATCGCTTTATAGTTCTCTTGATAAAGAAGTTCTTCAAAAAATCAAAAGACATACTTACAAAAAGGATGGTGCTTTATGGTTAAAACTTGAAACTAAAGATGAAGTTTTAATAAAAAGTGATGGAGAACCTACTTATTTTCTTTCAGACATTATTTATCATTATCATAAATTTGTAAAAAGAAACTTCAAATATGGAATTAATATTCTAGGTGCTGATCATTTAGATCATGGAAGAAGACTAAAAGAAGCTTTAAAAATTCTTGGGATAAAAGAAAATAAACTAAAATTCATTATCTATCAGCTTGTTTATGTTAAAAAATTTGAAAAAATTCTAAAAATGTCAAAAAGAAAAGGAGATATTATCTTTTTAGATGACCTTATAAAAGAAGTTGGACCTGATCCAATAAAATTTTACTTTGTTTTTCATCCACCAGAAACTCATCTTACTTTTGATCTGGAATTAGCAAAGAAAAAAACAGAAGAAAATCTTTATTGGTACGTAGTCTATACAGGTGCCAGACTTGAGAGTATTTTAAAGAAATTTGGAAAAATCTCTAAAAAAGAAATTGATGTTAAAAAATGTTGGGAAATTTTCAAAGATAATAAGCAATTTATAGAAATCCTGAAAAGAATTTATTTTTGGAAAGAAATACTCATCGAAGTAGCTAAATCTTTACAAGTTCAAATTCTTCCTCAATACATTGTTGAAACATGCAAAAAAATAAATAACTTTTATGAAAGTGAAAAAATAATAGAAAAAGATAGATCAAAAACTTATCAAAAATTACCTGCAATAATTGCTTTAGTTAATTTTCTTAAAGAAGCTTTTGATACTCTTAATATAGAGTTCAAAGAAAAAGTTTAATTTATTTTTTCAGAACTAAAATAACATCAGAAACATTTATAGGAAGTCTACCGGTTAGAATTCCATCGCCTGTTTTTTGAAAAAATTCAAAACTTTTATTTTCTTCAATAGCTTCGGAAATTGGAAAATTTAATTCTTGAGCTTTTTTTATAGTATTTCTATCACCTATTGCTCCACCAAATTCAGTATTATCCCAACCATCAGTATTAAAAGCTAAAATAGTAAGTTCTTTTGAACCCATTTTCTCTAAAACTCGTAAAACTAAATCTTGATTTCTTCCTCCTTTACCAGGTTTTTTAACTTGAACTGTCGTCTCTCCACCATAAATAAATAAATCATAAGGTTCTTTTAAATCCTCAAAAATTCGATTAGTTAATTTTTCTGTTGAGCAATTAACACTGCTTTCACATATTTTTGTTCTTAAATTCATTTCTTTTGCTTTTTTTAAAATAGCGTTTAAAACTTTTTGGTTATTCAAAAATAAAAAGTTATCAACCTTGGCAAAAATTTTTGGATCTTTGGGTGTTTCTATTAATTTGTCTTCATCAAGCTCTATTTTGTAATATTTCAAAATATCAAGAGCATCTTGTTTAGTAGTACTGTCAAAACATGTAGGCCCTGAAGCAACAAAAGAAATGTCATCTCCTGGAACATCAGAAACAATAAAGCTTATAACTCTTGCAGGATACAAAAATCCAGCCAAGCCCCCTCCTTTTACAAGAGAAAGATGTTTTCTTACTATATTAATTTTTTCTATATTAGCACCACAGGTTAAAAGTTTTTTCGTAAGGTCAATTTTTTCTTCAAGACTAATCTTTGCTGGAAAAACAAACATACTTGAACCACCACCACAAATAACTACTATAACTAAATCATCTCCGGTTAGTTTTTCTTTTGTAAGGTAATCTAAAATGTATTTTGTAGCTTTAAAGTTATTCTCACTTAAAAAAGGATGAGTTCCTTCAAAAAGAACAAAATTTTTATCTTCAAATTCCTCATATTTAAAATCTATCACAAAACAACCATTAATCTGATATTTTTCTTTCAAATTTTTAAAAATCTCATAAGCAATAAAGCTTGAACCTTTACCAAAACCTATAATATAAATTCTTTTAAAATCATCAAGAAAATATTCATAGCTATCCGTGATAATTTTTCCAGAATCAAGGCCAATTTTTTTAAGCTCAGTTTTATAGTCTATTGCCTTAAGACCAACCTCTAAAAGTTCTAAAAGAATCTTCCTTTCATCAGTTATCGCTAGACTTTGAAAATTTTTTATAATCATCTTGGCTCGATATATTCAAAACCACAATAAGGAACTAAAACTCTTGGAATCTTGACGCCTCCATCTTTTGTTTGATGATTTTCTATAAGTGGAATCAAAATTCTTGGAACAGCTATAGCTGTGTTATTCAAAGAATAAGGGAAATGAAGGTCTCCTTTTTTATCTCGGTATCTTATATTTAATCTTCTTGTCTGAAAATCAAGTAAATAAGAATCAGAGTGAGTTTCTCTATATCTTTTTTGAGAAGGAACCCAAGCCTCAAGATCATATCTTTTTACCTGACCTGCTGAAAGTTCACCACTACAGACATTTACAACTCGATAAGGGATTTCTAAAAGTTGCATCATTTTTTCAATATTTTCTAAAAGTTTTTCATGCCAAAATATAGTTTCATCAAAATCATTTTTATGAATTATAACCTGTTCAGTCTGCCAAAATTCATGAACTCTAAAAATTCCTTTAACATCCTTTCCATAACTTCCAACTTCTTTTCTAAAAGCAGTTGATATTCCTGCCATCTTTATAGGTAAATCATCTTCATTTAAAATTTCGTCAGCAAAATAACCCATAAGAGGCACTTCCGTAGTTCCGGCTAAATAAAGATCTTCATCCAATTTGTAAGCTTCTTCTTTGCCATAAGGAAACATTCCAGTTCCATACATAAGGAATTCTCTGACAATTATTGAAGGTCTGAAAATTTCAAAACCTTGTTCTTTTAAAAAATCTAAGGACCATCTTAAAAGAGCCATTTCTAAAATTACTGCTTGATTTTTTATAAAATATTGCCTAAAACCACCAACTTTTGAGCCTCTTTCCAAATCAATAAGGTTTAAATTTTTCATAAGACTAATGTAGTCTAAATCAAAATTCTTTGGTTCTCCCCAAAACTTCACTGGTACATTGTCTTCTTCAGTCTTTCCTTCTGGTACATCATCTGATGGTGGATTAGGAACTAAATAAAGAAGCTCTTTTAATTTATTTTCTTTTTCTTTTAAATCTTCTTTAAGTTTTTCTATTTTTTCTTTAACTTCTTTTATCTTACTATACAAATTTTCATCTTTTTCTTTTTTATACCTTAAAGTAAGTTCTTTATGATTATGTTTTAAAGAGTCTAAGTTTTTTTGAATATCTCTTCTTTCTTGATCTAACCTCAAAATCAAATCTATATCAATTTCTATTCCTTTTTTCCTCGCCCCCTCTTTAAACTTTTCTGGATGTTCTCTTAAAATTTTTATATCAATCATGTTCGCTAATAGCCTCTAAAATTAACTCAAGAGCTGTTTTTTCAATTGGCTTTATTATTGGCTTAGGCTGAATTCCATAAATTTTATTATACTTCATCTGATACATTCTCCTTCTCTTTGTCTCTTTTATAGCTTCATTTATTGAAAAAGTTATTTTATCAGCATAAATTATAACTCTACCCTCAATATGCCTGGAGGCTCTACCTATTGCTTGAATAAGAGTAGTTGTATTTCTTAAAAATCCTTCCTTATCTGCATCTAAAATAGCAACAAGGGAAACTTCTGGTAAATCTAATCCTTCTCGGAGAAGGTTTACCCCAATTAAAACATCTATATCTCCACTTCTAAGACTCCTTATGATAGAAGGTCTTTTAAGTGTTTTAATTTCAGAGTGAATATAAAAAACTTTAAAACCATGTAAAAGCAGGTATTCGCAAAGATCCTCAGCAGATCTTTTCGTTAAAGTAAGTACCAAACTTCGATGACCTTTTTCTACTTGAAGTTTTAGTTCTTTTACAAGATCATTTATCTGATTTTTAGCTGGTTTTATTATTATCTCTGGATCTAAAATACCTGTTGGCCTTACAAGAAGTTCAACTATCTGGCTAGAATTTTTTCTTTCAAATTCTCCTGGTGTGGCTGAGACAAATATAAATTGAAAATCTTTTGAAAAAAACTCATCAAACTTCAAAGGCCTATTGTCAAAAGCACTTGGTAGTCTCCAACCGTAACTAACAAGATTTTCTTTTCTTTTTCTATCACCTTCAGCCATTGCCTTTATTTGAGGAATTGAAAGATGAGACTCATCTATAAAAATAATAGTG
Source organism: Patescibacteria group bacterium (assembly GCA_030549895.1). Classification (GTDB taxonomy): domain Bacteria; phylum Patescibacteriota; class Minisyncoccia; order UBA6257; family HR35; genus JAUQQM01. The sequence goes on from JAUQQM010000002.1 coordinate 15,931, forward strand.
TCTTTCGGCAAGTAATCAAGTAAAGTATATGGTGGCTCACCTGGTTCCCTAAAAGAAAGATGGCGAGAATAATTTTCTATCCCTGGGCAATAACCTTCTGTCTTTAAAAGATTAAGATCAAACATCACTCTTTTCTTTAATCTTTCTGCTTCAATTATTTTCCCCTGCTTTTTAAGTTCTTTATACCACCAACTAAGTTCATTTTTAATATTTCTTAAGACTATTTCCAATTTTTCACTTGAACTAACATAAAATTTTGCTGGAAATATTTTAATCCTTTCAACTAAATTTTCTTCATCTTCTTTTATATAAATAACAATTTTTCTTTCTACTTTTTGGATAATTCTCTTAATGGCTATTTTTTCAACTATTTGATCTTTGAGATAAACATCAACAATTTCTTGACCAGATGGCAAAATTATTCTTACTTTCTTTTTATCATAGCTAAAAGTTCCAGCAACAATTTCGTTGTCTTGTTTTTTATACTGTAAAAGTTTTAAGGAGTCAAAAAATTTTTTATCTATCTTTTGACCTTTATAAATTTCAAGGCCTATTTTTTGATATTCTTCAGGATCTCCTATTCCATAAAGACATGAGACAGAAGAAACAACAATAAAATCTTTTCGGGTAAGAACTGATTGAACTGTTGCATGCCTCAGCTTATCTAAAATTTCATTAATTCTTGCATCTTTAGCTATATAGATGTCTTGTTCAGGAAGATAAGCTTCTGGTTGATAATAATCATAATAACTTACAAAAAAATTAACAGAATTTTTTGGAAAAAAACTTTTAAATTCATGAAAAAGTTGAGCTGTTAAAATCTTATTAGGAGAAAGAACTAAAGCTGGTCTTTTTACTTCTTTTATGATAAGAGCCATTGTATAAGTCTTACCACTTCCAGTAATGCCTAAAAGAGTTTGAAATTTAAAACCTTTCTTAAGACCATCGGAGATAGCTTTAACAACTTTTACTTGTTCAGGATTTGGTTTAAATTCACAATGTATTTCAAACATATTAAATTATTCTTATTTTAAATAACCAATCAACACTTAAGTATCCTGGACCTAAAAATGTATAAATTAAGTTAATTAACAAAATTAAAAATTCACCAATTAAAATGTCTTTTTCCTTAAAAAGAAAAAGGATAACTTTCAAAACAAAAATTACAAGTAAAATAAAAGAGAAAAATTGAAATAGCCATCCAAAAATTATTCCAAGGGCGCTAAGCAAAATAAAATATCTCAAATATTGATTTTCGCTTAAGTTTTTTTTAAAATAAAACCAAATTAGAAAAAGTCCAAAAAGAATCCTTGAAATCAAAAGGGCAAAATCTCCAAAAATATAAAAGTAAGATATCATAAATTTAATCTAAACTTTTATTTTTAATTATAACATTAATAAGCACGAAAAAGAAAGCTATAAACATAAAGGTGTAAAGAGCGCCCTCAAAAATACCAATTCCTTTAGTAATTATTAGCTCCTTTAAGTTTGAAAAATCTTTCTCTAAAGAAAGGGAGAAGACAAAAACTTTTTTCACTGTTTCAACTCCATAATAAAAAGGATTAAATTGAGCTAACCTTATCATCCAAAGAGGAGTAAGCTCAACTGGAAAATAAGCACCTGAAAGAAGAATTGCTGGAATAATAACATAAAAAAGTAAAATATCATAAGAACCAGCTTTCTTGAAAAATAAACCTAAAAAAATTCCTAAGGTTGCTGTTAAAATTCCTAAAACTAAAAGAGCTGGAAAAGTTAAAAATGTAATTGAAATTTCTTTAAAATAAATGAAGCCTAAAAGATTAACAATAAGACCCTGCAAAGCGCCGATAAAACCAGCTGAAAGAATTTTCCCGAGAACTATTACCCAATCAGGTGTTGGACTTAAAATTAATGGCCTTAAAAATCCTCTTTCTTTTTCTTCAACAAATGAATGACCAAAATTAAAAGAAATGAAAATGACGGTAGTTGAAATCATCCCCGGAAAAATAAAAAGAAGATAACTAATTTCTCCTTGATAGTTAATGGCCCTGGCTATTTCGTTAATATTTACTATTTTTCCAAGACCTAAACCAAAAAATATTGTCCAGATAAAAGGTTGGATAACGGTGGTAATAACCTTAAATTTATTTCTCCACCACTTTAAAAATTCTCTGTAGGAAATAATTATAATCTGCAAAATTGTAATCTTAAACTTTTCCATAAAAATTTTTAATAAATTCTTTGCTCGAACCTAAAAACCTCATCTTCCCGCTATCAAGAACTAAAACTCTATCGCAAAGACTTATCTCTTCTAAATAATGTGAAGTTAAAATTATTGTCATTCCATTTTTTTTATTTAACTCTTTTATGTAACTCCACAGCTGGTTTCTTGATTCTATATCAAGACCAAGAGTGGGCTCATCCATCACTAAAACTTTTGGTGAATGTAAAAGAGCTCTAGCAATTTCTACTTTTCTTCTTGTTCCTCCAGATAGTTCTGAAATTTTCATATTAAGGTAATTTTCAAAATTAAAAAAGCTAGCAAGATTTTTGATAAGATTTTTAGAGATAGAAGAAGAAAAACCAAAAAGAATCGCATGAAAAAAAAGATTCTCTCTTACGGTAAGAATTACATCAAGAGTTGTTTCTTGAAAAACAATCCCTAATTTTTTTGCTACTTTTTTTCTGTTTTTAAAATCAGATCCATAAATTAAAACCTCACCTTCATCAGGCTTTATTGCCATGGTAAGAATCTTAATTAGAGTACTTTTACCAGCACCATTAGGTCCAACTATCCCAAAAATTTCTCCTTCTTTTACCTCAAAATTTATATTCTCAAGAGCAAAAACATTTCCATATCTTTTAGTTATGTTTTTAACTGAGATAAACCTCATAAAATATTATATAATAGTTATTAATGGCAGACGAAAACTTCTTTGAAGAAAAATATTTTTTCCATCTTCTGAATCTTAATTTTCATTTCCCAAATAAAGAAATCTTTGATTTATTTCAAAAATTTAAAAGCTTTAAAAAAACTTTTGAATTTCTCAAAACAAAAATAACAAAATTTCAAAGCGAAGAAGAACTAATTAAAGAATTAAAAGAAAACAATATTGAAATAATTACCTTTAATGACAAACTTTATCCTAAAACTTTAAAAAATATTCCTGATCCACCATTAGGCATTTACTGCAAAGGAGAGATAAAACTTTTGGATAGCTTTTGCCTGGCGATAGTTGGTACAAGAAAAGCTACAAAACAAGGAAAACTTTTAGCCTATCAATTTGCTTCATCTTTAGCGAAAATAGGAATTTCTATTGTAAGTGGACTTGCTTTTGGAATAGATGAAAATGCTCATAAAGGAGCAATTGATGTTGGAGGCAAAACTATAGGTGTTCTTGGAACAGGAATTAAACTAGCTTTAAAAGAGAAAAATCTTGCTGCAAAAGTAAATCTTCTTGTTAGTGAGTTTTTGCCTGAAGCTCCAGGTTTGAAGCATCATTTTCCTTTAAGAAACAGAATTATTGCTGCTATTTCAAAAGGAACATTAGTAATAGAAGCTCCTCTGGAGTCTGGAGCATTAATTACGGCTCGTCTTGCTCTTGAATATGGAAAAGATTTATTTGTAGTGCCAGGTGATATTTGGAATATAAATTATGCAGGGTCAAATATGCTTTTAAAACAAGGAGCTATTCTGGTGACTTGTCCAGAAGATATTCTTCAAGAATATGGTATAAAAATAAAAGAAGAAAAGGTAAACCTTACAGAAGAAGAAAAAGAATTACTTAAAATCATAAAAGAAAATAAATTAGAGGAAATAAATGAAATTATAAAATTCTCTAATTTAGATACTGGCCGGGTCTTGGCAATTATCTCGAGTTTAGAGTTAAAAGGTATAATAAAAAACATTAGTGGTAAAATAAAAATCTTATGAAAGAAAAAAAATTAATTATTGTTGAGTCTCCGACAAAAAGTAAAACAATAAAAAAAATTCTTAAAAAAATCAATCCTTCTTTTGACGTTATAGCTTCTTATGGTCATATAAGAGACTTAGCTAAAAATAAATTAAGTCTTGAAATAAAAGAAAATCAAATTTTACCAATTTATGTCGTTCCAAAAAGTAAAAGAAAAATAGTTAGTGAATTAAAAAAGAAAGTCAAAAAATATAGTGAAGTCATTTTAGCAACAGACCAAGACCGCGAAGGAGAAGCAATAGCTTGGCATTTAGTTGAACTTTTAAATTTAAAAAATTATCTAAGAATTACTTTTCATGAAATAACAGAAGAGACAATTAAAAAAGCATTGTTGAATCCAAGAAAAATAAATCTTTCTCTTGTAAATGCTCAACAATCAAGAAGAATACTTGACAGAATAGTCGGCTATCTTATTTCCCCTCTTCTTTGGAAAAAAATAACAAGGGGACTCTCTGCTGGAAGAGTTCAGTCTGCAGCCTTAAGAATGATAGTTGAAAGAGAAAGAGAGATAGAAAATTTCATTCCCCAAAGTTATTATGAAGTAATTATAAAAGTCGAAAAAGAAGGAAAAGAATTTGAGGCTAAACTTTTTGAAATTAACGGAGAAAAATTAGAAAAGTTCTCATTAAGCGAAGAAAAATTAGAAAAAATGATGATAGAAATAGAAAAGAGCGTTTTTGTTGAAAAAATAAAAACCTCAATTACTAAAAGATCCCCTAATCCTCCATTTGTTACGAGTACAATGACTTCTGAAGCTTGGAAAAAATTCAAATTCCCAGCAAAACTAACAATGAGTCTTGCCCAAAACTTGTATGAAGAAGGTCTTATAACTTATATGAGAACAGATTCGACTTCCCTAGCTCAAGAAGCTATTGAAAAGATAAGAAATTACATAAAAGAAAATTTTCCTAATTCTTTACCAGAAAAAGAAAAAATCTATAAAACAAAATCAAGACTAGCTCAAGAGGCTCATGAAGCTATAAGACCAACAGATATTTTTTTAAGCCCAGAAAAAACAAAACTTCAAAAAAATCATTTAAAACTTTATGAAATGATCTGGCGAAGAACTGTAGCTTGTCAAATGAAAGAAGCTTTATTTGAAAAAAAAGAAATAATTCTCTCCTCTAATGGTTACAAATTTAAAGCTCTTGGCCAAAAAATGATCTTTCCTGGCTTTACTTTAATAGAAAAGATAAATTTTAAAGAAGAAATTTTGCCTGAATTAAAAGAAAATGAAAAGCTAATCATAAAAGATGTAAAAATAGAAAAACACTTAACTGAGCCACCACCAAGATACAATGATGGTAGTTTAATTAAAACACTTGAAAGTTATGGCATAGGAAGACCATCAACTTATGCAACAATAATTTCAACTCTCCTTCAAAGAGGTTATGTTATTAGAAATAAAAATAAAAATTTAGTCCCAACAGAACTTGGAATGCTAGTAAATGATCTTTTGCTAGAGCACTTCCCTTTAATTTTAGATTATGAGTTCACAGCCAAAATGGAAGAAAAGTTAGACTTAATAGCTCAAGAAAAGTTAGATTGGCAAGAAGTCCTTGTTGATTTCTATTTTCCCTTTTTAGAGATTGTAAAGAAAAAAACTGAAGAAATAGAAAAAATAGAAACAAAAATTGGAAGAAATTGTCCTTTATGTGGTGGAGAACTAATTGAAAAATTTTCAAAATATGGAAAATTTATAGCTTGCTCAAATTTCCCTAAGTGCCAGTATAAAGAAAGTAAAACTACGGGAATTCTTTGTCCAAAATGCCAAACTGGATTTTTAGTAAAGAAAAAAAACAAAAAAAATCAAATATTTTATGCCTGCTCAAATTGGCCAGAGTGTGATTTTACTACAAATCAAATAGAATCAAGTACTAATAATGACTCTAAGTGATACGTTTTTGGAAAGAAATTGTAAATTTTTAAAAATTTAACTTTATAATAACCTTTAAGTAAACTAAAATCTCTTGCTTGAGTCGATGGATTACAGGAAAGATAAATTATTCTCTTTGGTAACTTTTTGATAATCTCTTTTATTATTTTCTTGTGCAAACCTGAGCGTGGTGGGTCAAAAATTACAACTTTTTCTTTTGAAATAAGATCAAGAGAATCTTCTGACTTTTTATTTAAAACTTTAACATTTGAAACATTATTAACTAAGATATTTCTAAAAGCAAGCTCTGTTGCTTCATGTTGACTTTCCACCATTGTAATCTCTTTAGCAACATCACTAAGAGAAATTCCTATAGTCCCAACTCCACTATAAAATTCAACAACCTTGTCATTACAAACGTACTTTTTAATATCGTTTATAGTTTTTTCAAATACTTCTAAATTAACTTGAAAAAAACTTAAAAGAGAATGGAAAAAAGTTTTTCCCGCTAATTTTTCCTCGAAAATATCAAGCCCAACTGAATTTATAAGTTTTTGTGGTAGTGAAGCCGGAGAATTCTTTGGGGAATAATAAATAAAAAAACCATTTAATTTTTTAAAATTTATCTTTTCAAGATTAAAATTAAAGTCTGGATCAGTAACAAAAAGCCCAGCAATTACTCTATCATTGCTATCAGTTTTTAAAATAAGACTTTTATATATCTTTTTGTCTGGAAGTAATCCAATAATTTCCCTTGCGCTTTCATTAATTATCTCCTTTGCCAAAACACAACCATTTATTTTAACTTTTTCATGACTTTCACGTTTAAAAAAAGCTAAATCTTTACCAATAAAAGAAAATTCCATTTTATTCCTATAACCATAAAATCTATTTGTTTTTTCGCAAAAAAGCGGTACACCTAAATCCTCGATTGGAGTTCCAGAAATCTTTTCAAAGGTCTCGATAAAAATTTCTTTTTTTATTTCATCCTCAAAAGTATCATCAAGAATTTGAAAACAAGAACAAGAAAGAAAATGATCTTCTTTTGGCTGTCTTCTTAACTCACTTTCTTTTATTATTCTTTCAGCAATACCAAAAAATACTCCCTTTCTTTTTTTGGTATTTAAAACTTCTACTTTTTCTTGAGGTAAAGAATTCAGTAAAAAATAAGTATTTCCTTTTTCATCTTTACCAAAACCATAACCACCAAAAACTAACTTTTCAATCTCAACTATCACTTAAATTATTATATTAATTTCAATCTAATTATTCAATTTTACTCAGAAATTTTCTCTCTTAGAAGGAAGGCATTCAAAGTGGTAGACAGGCCTTCTGAGGCTACCGTCTGGATTTTTTGCTGGAATAAATGGGAGAGAATCTATTTCCCCTCCGCATTTAGCGCAAATCCACTTTTCGCCCTCTCTAGGGGAAAATTTCTGAGGTTTTCTAAACCTCTTCATTTATCCCTCTTTTAATTACTAAACCTAATTATAACACAGATTTTTATGGCAATATATTTTTACAATTTTTCTATTTTTAAAATTTGGATGCACCTTAATAATTCCCTTTGATGAGTTATTACTTACAAATTTATTATCTCCTACATAAAATCCAAGATGATAATGATTATTTAATTTTGACCAAACAACAACACATGGAGCAATCAAAATTTTACTTTCCCTCCATCCGCTTCTTTCCATATCTTTTAAAGTACCTTTAACAGTGTAATGAATATTTTCCACAAGATTTACTATTTTTAACAAAGTACTTACATAAAAAGCACAACTTAATTTACCATTCTTGCAAATATCTTCAACTTTTTTGTTTTTCTTAAAATAAGCATTCCGGAAAAGCTTTATCCCAAGACTATTTTTAATTAGAGCATTTAAAAAATCTCTGCAAGAAATTTCCATAAAAAGCGCCCCCAACCGGAGTCGAACCGGTGTTTCCGCGCTGAGAACGCGGTGTCCTAGTCCACTAGACGATGGGGGCTAAATAACCTCGACAACCTTTACTTTTTTTACTTTTCCATTAAAGCAAACTTTCCTTTTAGTTCTAAAAACTACTTTCCCGTCTTTAAGAGCAAAAAGAGTATCATCATCACCAAGGCCAACATTTTTCCCAGGCAAAAATTTTGTTCCTCTTTGCCTGACAATTATATTTCCAGCTTTAACAAATTCTCCAGCAAATCTTTTCACTCCAAGCCTTTTTGATTCACTATCTCTACCTAATTTTGTTGAACCACCTGATTTTGTATGAGCCATGTTACTTTCTTCTTTTTATTATTAATTTTGAAGACATTTTCTTTTTATTTCTTGTTTTTCTCCCACCAGTAATATTCCCCCAAGGATCTTTAGGTCTTCTTGTCCCTCTTGTAGTTTTCCCCTCTCCTCCACCATAAGGATGATCAACAGCATTCATAGCTGAACCTCTGACATGAGGTTTTCTTCCACGATGACGTGTTGCTCCAGCTTTACCTAAATTTATATTTCGATGATCTGAATTTGAAACTTGACCGATTGAAGCCCAACAATCAGCTAAAATTTTTCTTATCTCACCTGAAGGCATTTTTACAATTGCATACTTTCCTTCAACACCCATCATAACCGCAGAACTTCCAGCTGATCTTACAAGTTTTCCTCCAGTTCCAGGTTCAAGCTCTATATTATGAATTAATGTTCCGGGATTTATATTTTTAAGTGGGAGTCGATTACCAACTTCTAAAGGAGCATTTTCACTAACTATAATTTGATCACCAACTTTAATTCCTTCAGGAGCAAGAATATATCTTCTTTCTCCATCTCTATAACAGACAAGAGCAATAAAAGCTGTCCTAAAAGGATCATATTCAATAGTTTCAACTTTTGCTGGAATGTCTTTCTTTTCCATTTTAAAATCAACTAACCTATAAAGTTTTTTATTTCCCCCTCCCCTAAACCTGACAGTAATTCTTCCTTTACTTCTTCCCTTTTTTTGATGCACTCTAAAGGTAAGAGGTTTATATGGCTCTTGAGTTGTAAGAACTTTCTTATAGTCAATTCCAACTTTTCCTCTTTGTCCTGGAGTAGTTGGTTTGAAAAATTTCAAAGCCATACAACTTAATTATACCATAAATTTATTTAAATTATTTTAAGTGTTCCTTTATTAAATTAAAAATTTCTTTTGCTTGAGAAGATTTTAATTTTTCAAATTCTTTCCAAAATTTTAAACATTTTTTGCATCCTTTTGAATCCTTTAAATAAAATTTTTGAATCCTCCAAAGAGTCTTCTGTTCTTCAACTAATTGATTAAAAAGATTGTAATAGTGGTTATTTAAGTTTTCCATTTCATTTTTGGAAAGAATGATTTAATCAAACCATTCTTTCCAAGATAGTTAATTGCTAAAAAAGCTTCAAAATTAACTAAACCAAAGACTGTAAACATAACTTTTTTATCATTAAATTTCAACTTATTCCAGTCAACTTGCCAAATAAAATAAAAATCTTTCTTATTTTTTATAACCCAATTAAGAACTGAATTACCAGCTAAATAAAGAGAGTCAAAAATAAATAAATCAAAATTTTTTAACTCTTTAAACTTAAAACCTTTTTTGTTGATATCAATAAAAATCTTTAAGTTTTTTAATTTAGAAAAATCTAAAAATTTAAAACCAAAAGATGCATCAATAACAATATCAACATCTTCTAAATCTTTAAGACTTTCTACTGCGATAAAGTTTTCTTTTACTTTTAATTCCTTTAAAAAGTTTTTAACTCTTTCTTTTACTGATGGAAAATTTTTTTTATGTTTAGCAAGAACTTTAAAAATTGCTCCTTGAAAGTTAGTTAAAGAAATAATTAGTGATTTACTAATATTTCCTATACCAATTATCCCAATTTTTAGATTTCTTTTTATCTTTTTCCTAATTTTCTTTAAAAGCCAAAGAAGATAAACACCAATTCTCAATTCTATTAATCTTTCAATATCATCAAAAAAATAAGTTTTTCTTTTAGTAAAAATAATCAGATAGCTTTTTCTTTTAGGGTACTTTCTTAAAAATTTAAGCCATGAAAGATCTTTAAAAAATCCATAACTTAAACTAAAATGCCCCATGCCTATTTTGACTTGATTTTCAGCAAGTTTTTTGTTATTGATAAAACAATCAAATAAGTTAGTCAGCGATTTAAAAAGTTTAGGATTTATTTTATAGAAATTTTCTAATGTTTCTTTTGAAAAATTCATTGAACTATGTTATAATTATAAATTATGCTAATTTTTCTTCAAAGAATTTTAAAAAACGGTTGGAAAAATTTTATCAGAAATCCTCTTTTAAGTCTAGCAGCAAGTTTTATAAATTCTTTGATGATTTCAACGATGATAGGACTTATAGTTTTTTCTGCTTTTTCCAACATTTTAATAAAATATATTCAACAAAAATTAGATCTTTCAATCTATTTTAAAGAAACAGTCTCTGAAAATCAAATAAAATCTTTACAGGCAGAACTTTCAACTTTTGATTTTATCGAAAAAATAAATTACATCACTAAAGAAGAAGCTCTTGAAATTTTTAAAGAAAAAAATAAAGACAATCCCCTAATTTTAGATGCCCTTGAAGAGTTAGGTAGTAATCCACTTTCAGCTTCTTTTGCTATTGTAACAAAAAAACCTGAAGACTACGAGAAATTAGCTCAATTTCTTAGGACCTCTAAATATAGAAATATAATTGAAGAAATTACTTTTTCAAGAAATAAAGAAATAATAGATAGGATTGTCAGCATTACCAATCAGGGTAAAAAAATAATCTTTTTTATCATTTTTACCATCTCTTTAATAGCAATCATTGTTATCTTTAACACTATAAGAATAATTATTTTCTCCCAAAGAAGAGAGATAGAAATTATGCAACTTATTGGTTCTTCAAAAAATTTTATTAAATTTCCTTATTTAGTTACCTCTACTCTTTATGGAATTTTTGGGATTATCTTTGCCGGAATAATAATTTCAATTCTCTCAATGCTTCTTTCGCCATTCGTTGACAAGCTGATAACAAACTTTTCTCTTAAACAATACTTAATTGAAAATTTATCTTTGCTTCTACTTTTAAGTTTTGCTTTTTCAGTTATCATCAACAACATCGCTACCTGGATAGCTATAAATAGATACCTTAATCTAAATAAATGATTGAAAAATCTCAAAAAGGTTTCACTTTAGTAGAACTTATCGTAAGTGTTGCAATTTTAAGTATTTTAGCTACCTCGGTAATAATAATCACAAATCCAGCGGAACTAATGAAACAAGCAAGAGACTCACGAAGAATTTCAGACCTTACTGCTCTTTCAACAGCAATATCCTTTTATACAAATTCAGTCTCGCCTCCAAATATGGATGGTGTCGGAAATTCAACTTGCAAAGATGGCTCAAATAAAAAAGTTTATGTTTCTGTTCCTAGTAATCAAACACCGCCCTCAAATCTTCCTCCAGGCTGGAGTTATGGACAAACTTCTGAAACAAATTTAAAAAAAGTTAATGGTACTGGTTGGATACCTATTAATTTTACTTCAGTTATTGGTGGGCCACCAATTTCAGCTTTACCAATAGACCCAGTTAATTCATTTTCAAAAAATCTATTTTATTCTTATACCTGCAGTTCAAATGGTAATTTCGAGCTTACAGCAAGATTTGAATCAAAAAAATATAATCTAAATGGTTCTAATCCTCAAACAGTGCTTGACGGTGGCACAGATAGGACAATTTATGAAGTTGGCTCTGATTTAACCTTAGATCCATTTTCTCCTGTCCTTGAACTTTCCTTTGATGAAAGAACAGGCACAATCGCTTATGATAGCTCTGGAAATAATAATCATGGAACTTTATATAACGGACCTCAATGGGTAGATGGTAAAGTAGGCAAAGCTTTAAGTTTTGATGGAAGTGATGATTATGTAGCTGTTAACGATCCATTTTCTAACAACGTTAATTTTTCAATTGTTTTATGGGTAAATACGCGAGTAATAAATGACGGTTTTTATCATGGTTTCATTGGTAAACAAGGTGATGCATGTAGAAAACCAGGAATGTGGTTAGCTCCTAGTAGTAATGGTCTCCATTATGATTCTTATGATTCATCATGCTCAAATAGGTTCTATAATATTTACGCTAACTTTTTTGACGGTTCTAATATATGGCATCACATAGTATGGGTAAAGAATGGTACTACATATCATTTTTATAAAAATGGCGGTCTATTTGGAACCGCCACTGCTCCAAATAATTTTTATACAGCTAATACAAGTTACTGGATTGGAAGAGTCGATAATTTTTGGAATGGCCTCATCGACGAAGTTAGAATTTACAATCGCGCCCTTTCTGCTGAAGAAATTAAAGCTATATATGAGGCTACTAAGTGAATTCGGTTGCAAGCATTATAACTAATAAATTACCAGAATAAAATTAAAACCTAAAAAAAATTTATAAGAGAAAGCAAAAATTTCTGGGCTCATTCTGAATATTCTAAAAATTTTATATTAAACTTCAAACAAAATATTCAGCTATATTTTTACCAAAACCAGAAATATTCAAAAAACTTAAAGATTAAAATTATGAGAGCTTTTATTACAGTAAAATTTAATTAAAATGATTGCTCGAGTCTAAAATAAAGAAATTCCTTTTTGCTATAGCAAGTGAATATCAAAAGCTAGAAAACTTTAAGTTAACTTTAAAGAGATAACTTTTGAAGAGTTATCTGAGTCCATTGAAACGCCATAAAAACTTTGAGCTATTTCCATAGTGGCTCTATTATGAGAAATTATTATAAACTGACTTGTCTGTGAAAGTTCTTTTATAAGTTGAGAAAATTTAACAGCATTAACTTCATCAAGAGAAGCATCAACTTCATCTAAAACTACAAAAATTGGCTTTGTAGTCTTAACTAAGGCACAAATAAGAGCAATGGAAGTAAGAGATTTCTCACCGCCAGAAAGAGAATCAAAATTAGTAATTTTTTTCCCAGGAATTTGAACAAAAATATCTATAGCTTTTAAATTACTTTTCCAAATAAGCTTTGCTCTACCTCCAGCAAAAATACTCGAAAAATAATAAGAAAAATTCTCATTTATTGATTTCATAGCTTTTGAAAATTCATTTTTAATTCTTTTTTCAACTTCAATAATAAAATAATTAAGATTAGCTAAGGCTTTTTCAAAATCAAATAGTTCTTTTTCCAATTTTTCAACTTTTTCATTTATTTTTTTATATTCATTTAGAGCGTCTTCATTAATTTGGCCAAGAGAGGAAAGAAGAGATTCTTTAACTCTTAGCTCATTTTCTAAAGTCTCAAGATCTTTAAAAGACATTCTGTTTGGTTTTTTTAAATTTTTTATCTCCTCCTTAAAAAATAAAAGAGCTGACTCAGTATGTTTTATCTCTTCTTGAATTTTTAAGTGCCTATATTGAAGTTCTTTAAACTCATAGAAAATATTCTCTCTTTCAGTTTCTTTTTCTTTAATAATTGTAAGTAGCTGATTTGTTTTTTCTTTTATATTTTTAATTTTCTCATCTATCTCTTTTATTTTTTCTGACTCTACTTTAGGACTTTTAGATTCTTGAATATAAGAAATTATCTTTTGAATCCTTTCTTTTATTTGGTCTAAAAAATTAATTTCCAAGAGCGCGCGGAGCTCACTAACTACAAAATCCAAAATGTTGCCTTCATCATATTTTTTACTTACCATCTGAGATAAAATCTTATTTTTTTCCTCTAAAAGTTTTATCTCCTCGTTTTTAAGTTCTTTCAATTCTTCTTGATAACTTTCGGGCTTGTTTTTTATCAAATTTTCATAATTTTCCAAATTTTGACTTACTTTTTCTTCCTCCTCTTTTAAATCTTTTAACTTTTTCTCCAACTCTTCAATTTTTCTACTATGATGAAAATATTTTGCTATTTCAATTTCCTCTTTTATCTCTTCTATCTCTTTGTTTAAAGCTTCTATTTTTTCTGCTTTTTCTTTTTCTTTCTGAAAAAATCTAAGTTGGGGTTTTAGCTCTTGAAGTCTAACTTTTATTTGAGTAATATTCTCTTTAGTCTGCTGAATCTTTTTTAAAGCTTCCTGTTTTTTAAATTCATACTCTTTTACACCAATAAGTTCTAAAATCATTTCATACCTTTGTTCTGGTGAAGATTTAAAAAAGATATCTGCTGAACCTTGATTGACAATATTAAGACCTTTGGGTGAAATTTTCAATTTTGCTAAAGTTAGTTGAAGATCTTTTAGTTTTATAGGCTCTCCATTAAGTAAATATTCGTTTGTTCCATCTCTAAAGAGTTTTCTTTCTATCAAATATTCGTCATTAAAATTAAGTTTTACCCAACAAAGATTCAAAGCTTTCTGGGGACTAGTAAAAATTATATCTTTACTTTCAGAAATTCTTATTGATTTAAGTCCTTGTTCACCCAAAACCCATTTTATAGCATCAACAATATTTGATTTTCCTGAACCATTAGGGCCAACAATTATGGTAATATTAGTTGGAAATTCTAAAACTGTCCTCTGACCAAAAGATTTAAAACCATATATTTCTAAACTTTTAAGTCTCATGATATTTTTAATTTTTTAATTAACTTTCTGGCGCATTTAATCTCTGCTTCTTTAATTGAATTCCCTTTAGCCCAACAAAGTTTTTTACCCTCATGAAAAAGACCAACGGAAAAAACTTTTTTGTGTTCTGGTCCTTCAATTTTTAAAATTTTATACTCAGGTAAACCCATTCCTCTTTTTTGGAAGTACTCCTGAAGAATATTCTTTGGGTTTTTTGTTTCTTTAATTTTAGACATTTGATTTTTAAATATGTCAAAAATCAAATCTTTTGTTCTCTCCCAGCCAAAATGTAAAAAATAAGCTCCTAAAAGAGCTTCAAAAGTATTAACTATGACTTTTTTTAAGGCATCTTGAGAAAGATTTCTTGATTTTATATGTTTTTCTATCTCAAGTTTTTTAGCTATTTTATAAAGATTCTCGGTACTTACTAAAGAAGCTCTTATCATTGTAAGTTCCCCTTCTCTTTTATTTGGAAACATTAAAAATAAAATCAAACTTATACTAAGCTCTAAAACAGCGTCACCTAAAAATTCAAGCTGTTCATTGTTTGTTTTTTTAGACCAAGAGCGATGAGTTGTAGCTTTTTCTAGGAGTTCTTCTGGAATTGAAAAAATTTCATCCTTAATTTTTTCAACTAAAGTTGCCATAAAAATATTATACATCAATGGTATATAATAATTTAAATGGCAACAAGACATCTTCTTAGGCTTATTGTTGTGCAAAGTTTATTTGAGTGGTTTTTTAATGAGAGAAAAGAAAATTTAAAAGATATTTTTGAAAGAAATCTTAAAAATTTTGCCTCTGATGTTCAAGATCCGGAATTTGGTTATAGACTAGTCGAAGGAATAGAAAATAAACTACCAGAAATAGAATCTAGAATTATGAAATATGCTCATTCACAATGGCCTGTGGAAGAAATCCCTCTTATAAATCTTTCTATTTTAAGATTAGGAATTTATGAACTTTTATTTTCTGACCCCAAAGAAGTACCCCCAAAAGTAGCTATAAATGAGGCGGTGGAGCTAGCAAGTATTCTTAGTAATGAAGAAGCTGTTAAATTTATAAATGGAGTATTAGCTTCTGTTTATAAAGAAAAGTATGGTCCTGAGAGCCATCCTTTATAATATAAGATCAGCTTATAATGTAGGAAGTATTTTCAGAACTGCCTGTAGTTTGAATTTTGAAAAATTATATCTTTTCGGAATTACTCCAACACCAGAAAACAAAAAAGTAAAAAAAACATCTCTTGGCTCAGAAAATTACCTAAAGTGGCAGAAAGTAAAAAGAATTAAAAAGTTAATAAAAGAACTTAAAAAAGAAGGTTTTCTTGTAGTTAGTCTTGAACAAACTAAAAAATCAATAATGCTTCAAGATTTTGAACCCAAAAAAGAAAAAATATGCTTTATTGTCGGAAACGAAGTTAAAGGAATAAATAAAAATATTTTAAAGATGTCTGATTTTGTTGTTGAAATACCTATCTTTGGTCAAAAAGAATCTTTAAATGTCTCGACTGCTTTTGCTGTAGCAAGTTATTATCTTGCTCTTAAAGACCGACTAAAAAGTAAAAAACTAAATTAACAAGAATTTTAATTATTGGCCAAAATAGAAAAATAAAAACAAAAATTAAAAGAAGGCCATAAACTTCTAAATAAAACATTAAATATTCTTTTCCTCGAGGTAAAAATAAAAATAAAATTTTTGAACCATCAAGAGGTGGAATTGGTAAAAGATTGAAAATCCCTAAAAGGATATTAATATAAACTATCTCTTTTAAAATTTCTTTAGCATAAGGTAGAATTCCTAGGCGGTAAATTAAAGAAAAAATTATTGCTAAAATAAGATTTGAAATTGGTCCAGCAAGAGCTACTTTTAAAATATCTTTTTTTAAATTTTTGAAATTAAGAGGATTATAAGGAACTGGTTTTGCCCATCCAAAAATAACAGTCGGAATTCCTATAAAATTTAAAAATAAAAGAAAAAAAGGAAGAGCAATAGAACCAAGAGGATCAAGATGAGCTAAGGGATTCAAAGTAAGTCTTCCTTGCTGTCGAGCAGTCGGATCACCTAACTTTTCAGCAACTATCCCATGAGTGACTTCATGAAAGATAACTGAGAAAATAAAAATTATAAATGTAACTATAAAATCAAGCATTCTGAGTTTCTTTTTTAGGTTTGATATTTATTTTTCTTTTTTTACCAGAAATAATTCTTTTTTTAATTAAAAGATTCCAAACAGTATCACTTACCTGAGCGCCAACTGAAATCCAGTATTTAATTCTGTCTGGTTTAAAATCACCAACTTTTTTTATTGGATCCCACCAACCGAGAATTTCTTTTGCTTTACCAGATTTAGGGCTAAATCGAGAATCAATAGCAACAATTCTGAATCTTGGTTGATTTCTCTTTCCAACTCTTTGAAATCTTATTTTAAGCATAAAAATATTATAACACAAAAATTTGTTATAATTCATTTATGAGAAAAGTTTACCTTGATTATGCAGCTACAAGTCCTGTTGATGAAGAAGTTTTAAATGAAATGATGAAATTTTTTAATATTGACTTTGGAAATCCATCAAGTCTCCATTTATGGGGACAAAAAGCTCTAATTGGTCTTGATAGCGCAAGAATAAAATTTAAAGAACTTTTAAATGCTAAAGAACTAAAGGAAATAATTTTTACTAGTTCAGCAACGGAATCTAATAACTTTATCATTAAGGGGCTGGTCTTTGTTTGGTTATTTAAAAAAAGAAAAAAACCACACATTATTTCTACAACAATTGAGCATGAATCGATTGAACAAACTTTAGAAGAACTTAAAAACTTAGATCTAATAGAGCTTGATTTAGTTAGTCCAAACAAAGATGGCTTTATCGATCCAAAAAATATAGAAAATTACATAAAAGAAAATACTCTTCTTGTAAGTGTAATTTATGTCCAGAATGTAATTGGCACAATTCAGCCTATAAAAGAAATAGCTCAAAGACTGAAAGAAATTAACAAAGAAAGAAAAGAAAAAGGACTAAACGAGATTTACTTTCATACTGATGCAGCTCAAGCTGGTCTTACAGAAAATTTAAACATTCAAGAATTAGGAGTAGATTTTTTGACTCTTTCTTCTCATAAAATTTACGGACCAAAAGGAGCAGCGTTAGTGTACAAAAGAGCTGATATTGAAATCTTGCCTCTCCTTTCTGGACCAGGACAAGAATTTGGTCTTCGTTCAAGCACAGAAAATGTTCCAGCTATTTATGGTTTTGCTAAAGCATTTGAAAAATTTTATCCAAAAAGAAAAGAAAATAACAGTTATCTTTTTGAACTTAAAAATTATTTTTTAAATGAAATAAAAAAAATCTATCCAAAAGTTCAAGTAAATGGTGCTCTTGAAAATTCATGTCCTAAAATTTTAAACCTTTATTTCCCTGATTATCTTTCTCAAGAAATTCTGATAAAACTTGATTTAGAAGGTATAGGAGTTTCTATCAGTTCAGCCTGTTCTGTTCGAGCATCAAAACCAGATAAAATAATCTTAGCTCTTGGTCACAGTCAAGAAAGAGCTCAAAAAAGTATTAGATTTTCTTTTGGACTTAAAACAACTTTTGAAGAACTTTCTTATGTAATTGAAACTCTAAAAAAAATAATCAGTTAAGGGGCAATTTCTCTTATATCAAGAAAACATTTTTGAGTACACTCTTGGTAAGTAGGAAAGACATATTTTTCGGTTGGTGTTTTGCCTGGATTACTAATACAGAAACCATAAAAACATCTGTACCAAGTGGTTTCTGTATTTATAGAAACTTCAGAAGAAATTTGACTTGCTGGGGGACAAGAAATTAAAGTATCAGTGATACTACAATCAGCTGATTGAGCTAAACAATTTATAGTATATCCACCGTATTGATGATAAAAATCAGGTGAGGTAGTAACAAAAACTAGCCCTGTCGTTGAAGCATCACTAAATAACAATATAGAATTATTATTATTGTTTTTATCTGTAAAAGTAAGACTGCAAGAATTTTCAATTAAGTCATTAGAGGTCCAAAAAAGAGCATATTCACTTATTCTTCTTACATCAGCAGCTGTAGTAGAAACTTGAGTATTTGGAGGAGAGCTTGTGACGTATCTTCCTGCCCAAGCAGTTTTAGTAGCCTTATCATATCCAAAAAAATCAAAAGTAGTACTAGCAACTAACTGACCAGAAATAGAAAGAGCTGAAGAGGTATTATAATAAACAAGAAAAGAAAGAGAGGGTGTAGTACTTACTATAATAAAATCAAAGGAAGAAACCAAAGCTTTTTGATCAGTTTCATTTTGTAAGTATATATTAAGGGTAGTAGTTACAAATGTAGACTCAAGTGCACTAATAGTACCAGTTACTAAACTTTCAGAAAAAGTACTTATTTGAGTAAAAAAATAAACATAACTAAGAGAGCAAGGTACATCGGTACAACTTGTGCTAGTAATCACTAAATTATTTCTTTTTGCTTCCAAATAAATTCCATTAATTTTAACATTAGGGTCTGTTGTATAGACAATTGAAAATTCATAACTTTTTCCAGCTACAAAAACATAAACAGCTTTTACAAAATTAAAAATGATAAAAGTAAAAATCAATATTACTCCTATAACAATTAATTTTTTTACAATTAACTTCATATCCTAAAATCCTAATAAATTAGATATAAAATTCCTAATTGTGTTAATTATATTAGAAAATATATTCCCCCTCTCACTGTTTTCAGATTCAATTTGTTGAGGAATGCTTATTTGTTGTTCATCTTGATTTAAAGTATTCTGCTGTCTTTGTAGTATTCTATAAGATGAAGGTTGATTTAAGGATGGGATAGTTTGAACTTCTTTGTTTACTTTAGCTTCTACACAGAAATAATTAAATTCACTCATCCAAAAATCAGGATTTTGACAATAATCTGATCCATCAGTTAAGTTTTTCTTTTTTTCATTACTAAAGAAATAAAACTTAAGTGTACCTGTTGTCGGAATAGAAGAAGTTGAAAAATTAAGAGTAATACTGTTAGGTGTAGAACTAGGAGAAACTGTAATAAAACTATTACTAGGACTATAACCAACGTTTGAAACATTTGTAGGATAAATCCCGCCGCGATTCATAGATGCATTAATACAAGGAACAACTATATAATCATTTTTTATATCTTTTAAAGTTAAACTAAAAGTTTGATTATTCTCAGTTATAGTTGTAATAAAAACACATTTATTAGGAACTAATTTAATATTACCACCCTGACCTTGAGCTTGTTGAATATACAAAACAAAATTATTGCCTGGTGAAACTGTACCTCTAGGTGCGCTGGTAGCAATAATGTCAATTGATGAACTAGCAAGAAGATAAGATGAATCTAAAGAGGATGAAGAGTAAATATAAACTTCTGCTTTCGTTTTATTATCTATCATCCTGTTAAATACAGACGAGGACGAAAAATCATAAATAGCTGTCATTTCTTTCTTTTCTGAATCTAGGTTTATTCTTACTGTAGTTGCATAATATTCATTTCCTATTTGAAACTTGTAATAAAAATCTTTATCGCTATAAGTTGAAGTAAGAGAAGAAGTAACATAAAATTTAAAGCGAAGATAGTTAGGAGTAATAACATTTTGAGCTTGTCTATCCCATATATATTGAGGGGAAACAGCAAAAGACTCAATTGAAGCTAATTTCACTCCTCCTGAAACTGGGTTAATTTCAAGTGTAAGAAGAGTATAGTCTTGTAGTTTAATATTTAAATAAAGAGTTTGGAGTTGATCATTTCTATACTCAAAACTTATAGTACATACAGAACTGGTAAGGTTACAACTACCTATCGAAACGGTAAAGTAATTAAAGAATGTATGAGTTGAAGTTGTGGCAGTCAACCTCTTTATAGCTAGAGTTGTAGTTGAAACTAAGGAAGAAAAACTAGATGAAGTACTAACTTCCAAAATTAGAGGACTGCTTGAAACACTATTAAGGTCAAAATTAAATTCTAATGTATAATCAACCTTAGTATAAGTAGGAAGGTCAATATTTGTAAAACCAAAAAGAATTCCTTGACCTTGAGCTAAAAGAAAGCTTAAAGGAGTAAGAAAAAGGATTAAAAGGATAAATTCTTCTAAAAGACTAAAAAAATGTCTAGGATAAAGTTTCATCTTTTAAAATTTTAATAAAAATTCTAATAAAATCAAGCTAATTTGTGGATTTCCTAACTTTTGGCCCAGAAATTGTATCTATAATTTCATAACCTAAAGATTTTATTTTTTCCCTTATTTTATCTGCTTCAACAAAGTTTTTATTTTTTCTTAAAATTTCTCTTTCTTGAATTAAATTTCTTATCTCTTCTGGAAGTTCATCAATTTTTTTATATATTTCCTCATCAAGATTAAGGCCGAAAATTTGATCAAAATAAAGTAGGGTTCCAATTTTTTCTTCTTGAGAAAGATCGCTTCTCAGCATTGTCCAGACATTAGAAAGAGCCTCTGGAAAGTTGAAATTGTCATTTATTTTCTCTAAAATTTTATTCTTCCAAAAATCATTTACAACCTCTTTTTTTTCGAAACCAGAAACAATCTCTCTTAATCTTTTTAAAGAGTTTTTTGAACTTTCTAAGGCTTCAAAAGAAAATTCTAAAAATGACTGATAATGACAAGAAAGAACAAGATATCTAAAATCTAATGGACTAAAGCCTCTTTCTTGAAGATCTTTCACTAAAATTACATTTCCCTCTGATTTGGCCATTTTCTTTTGATTTTTAAGAACAAGAAAATTGACATGAATCCAGTAAAAAACAAAAGGAATTTTTTCTGTAGCTGCTTCTGATTGAGCTATTTCATTTGTATGATGAACTGGAATATGATCAATGCCACCACAATGAATATCAAATTGCTCTCCTAAATATTTCATCGACATTGCTGAACATTCTATATGCCAACCAGGAAATCCAACTCCCCAAGGACTATCCCATTCCATTTGTCTCTTTTTTTCTTTTGGGGAAAATTTCCATAAGGCAAAATCTGTTGGATTCTTTTTTTCGCCAATTTCAACTCTTAGGCCAGGAATTAATTCAATTTTTTTTCCTACTAATTTACCATAATCTTTTAGTTTAGAAGTATCAAAATAAATTCCATCTGAAGTTCTGTAAGTATATCCTTTTTTTTCTAAAATCTTTATAAGATCAATCATTTCTTTTATATGCTCAGTAGCTTTAGGCATATAATCTGGCATTAAAATGTTTAATTTTTTAAGATCATCTAAAAATGCGTTTGTATAAAATTCAGCTATTTCCCAAGCAGATTTTTTTTCTTTTTGAGCAGAAAGTTCAACTTTATCTTCTCCTTGATCTTGGTCATCAGTCAAATGCCCAACATCGGTAATATTCATTACATGCACTACCTTGTAGCCATTTAATATCAAAGTTCTTTTTATTAAATCTTCAACTATATAAGTTCTAAAATTTCCTATATGAGCAAAATCATAAACTGTCGGTCCACAAGTATACATTCCAACAGGATATTTAAAAGGTACAAATTTTTCTACTTTCTTTGCTAAAGTATTGTAAACAAAAAGATCCATAAAATATTATAATTGATTTAAACCTAAATAATCAATTGAATTTTTAAAAATTGTCTCTTTAGCAACTTCAAAATCTATATTTTTAATTTGAGCTATTTTTTCTAAAATTATTTTAACATTTTTTGGCTCATTAAGAGTTCCTCTTAAAGGCTCTGGACTAACATAAGGAGAGTCAGTTTCTGTTAAAATCCTTTCAAGAGGAACATAAGAAAGAACTTCTCTTTTTTCATTTGCATTTTTAAAAGTAATTACTCCACCAAAAGAAAGATAAAAACCCAAATCTAAAAATTTTTTTGCATATTCTTTTGAGCCTGAGAAAAAATGGATATTTGCTTTAATGGGTAAATATTTTTTAACAAGACTATAAAAGTCTTCAAAAGCACTCTCATCTTTACTTCTTAAATGAATCATAAGACTTTTTTTATGTTTTTTAGCAAAAACAATTTGGCTTTCACAAACATCCCATTGTCTTTTTTTGATTTCTTTTATTTTGTCAGCTGAAAGATTATCAAAATAAAAATAATCTAAACCAAACTCTCCAATTACTAAAGTTTTTTCATTAATTAAACTTCCATAAAAATTTTCATCAAAAAATTCTTCCTTTTCTATTTTACCTTCAAAAGGATCTTCAAGATCACTCCAGGTATGATGAGGATGAAGACCTATACCAGCCCAAACACCATCAAAAAGTGCAAGTCTTACAGCTTCTTTTGAAGTACTTTTACAAGTACCTATATTCAAAAACCAGACTCCTTGGGATAAATTCTCTTTTATTTTTTCTTCTGGGTTTTGAAAAACTTTAAAATTAAGATGGGCATGAATATCAAAAAATTTCACTTCCATAATTTTTTTAAAAGTAAGTTTTTTTCTTTCGCCGAAAGAAATCTTGCTTTTTGAAGGGCTTTTTCTAATATCTCTAAAGACCTGTCATAAACAAAACGATCAACTGGATAGGGTGTCCCATCTTTCCCACCATGGGCAAAAGTGTATCTTGCTGGATCTTTCCAACTTGCTGGAGCTCCATATATAATTTCGGCAATTAGACTAAGGGCCCGAATAGTTTTTGGGCCTATTTTTGTTTTTAAAAGATCTATAAAATTTAATGAATCTTTAAGATTAGATTTTAAAAGAACATTTTTTACTCTTTTAAAATCTATCTTTTCTTTTAAAATAGGATGAAACTTAAACTCTATCTCAGGTAAATCAAGGCTTTTAATTAGCATCTTTTTATTTCCTAAAATTATCTCAAGTTCTTTAAGATTTTTAAAAACATCCTTTTCTGAAACTATCTTTAAAATAGTTTGCCTATTCTCTAAACTTTCTTTTGAAGCTAAGTTTAAAACTCTATTTAAAAAAACCTGGCTTGCTATACCTTGATGGAAATCATTTAATAAACTTTCATCATCAACATTACCCTCGCTATACCAATGATATCTTCTTGCCTTTTGAATTTGAGGATTCATCCCTTGTTGAATTACTGACCAGTTGCCAAATTTATCAAAAATAAAAACATGATGATACAAATTAAATCCATCTTGAATTAAAGAGTTATCTATTTTAGCAACAATTTTTGAAAGCTCAGTAAAATTATTATTAAACCCAAATCTTTCATTAAAACTTATAATTTCTTCAGGAGTTTTAAGAGAAGTTTTTCCTTTACCACCACAAACGTAAATACCTAAATCCCACCCCCTTCTTTTCATTGCTTCTTTTATTGCTGCTGTTGTCACAACTGTAAGACCAGAAGAATTCCAATCAAAAGCTAAAAGACAACCAAAAGATTGAAACCATACTGGATCAGATATTCTTTTTAAAAATTCCTTAGGGCCAAATTCAATAACAATAGACTCAATAATAAGACTTGCTAGTCTTGTCATTCTTTCAAAAAGCCATCGAGGGCATCTTCCATAATCTAAACTAAATGTAGCAATACCTGTTCTCATTCTATTAAAGGAACAAAAACAAAACCTGGAAATTCTTCTTTATTTATTTTACCATCTTTTTTAACTACTTTCACAAGAGTATTTTCTATGGGAATGACTAAAATTCCATTATCAGCTAACTGATCAACTAAACTTTTAGGTAAAGCCTGAGAAGAAGCACTAACTAAAATTCTATCAAAAGGAGCGTATTCTTTTAAATCATAAACTCCATTATTGTTGAAAAGATGAACCTCTGGTGGTAGTTCTCTTTTATTGAATTTAACTTCAAAAAAATTAAGAATATTTTTAACTCCTAAATCAAATACGTGAGAATTTATCTCAGAAGCATAAGTTGGTCCTCTGGTAACCCACCAAATTAGCATTGTTGTCCAACCAGAACCAGATCCTACATCTAAAGATTTTAATCCTGGCTTTAAATCAAGTAAGTCAAGCATAAAAGCAACTGTCCATGGTTGAGAAATAGTTTGTCCCTCTATTAAAGGCAAAGCTTC
Source organism: Patescibacteria group bacterium (assembly GCA_030549895.1). GTDB lineage: Bacteria > Patescibacteriota > Minisyncoccia > UBA6257 > HR35 > JAUQQM01. The sequence continues at coordinate 40,346 of JAUQQM010000002.1, forward strand.
ATCTTCATAAGCAAAATCTTTTAAATAGTTAAGAACAAAAAAGGCTCTATCAACATTCAAAAAAGCATCAATAAGTTTAGGATCTTTTAGAACTCCTTCTCTTTTAAGTTTTTCAACTAGATCATTAAGGGTTTTCATTATAAAATATTATACGAAATCTTTAGAGATTATGGGTAAGTATTTGGCAAATGGTTTTTGAAGAATTGATTGATAAAAAGTAATTCTTTTTGGTTTTACATAGTAATTTAGAGGAACAAAAATTTTGGGTAGCTTTTTAATATTTGTTGGTTTGAATCTTAAAAGATTTAAATGAGGATAAAAATCATTAACTTTATATTTTTCGAAAATAGGAGTAAAAACATCCATATTTTCATTTTTAAAATGGACCCAGACCATTCGCGGAAAATTTCCTGGAGAGTAATCTACTTTCCAGCAAAAAATCTGTGGTTTTTTAATTTCAAGACTTAAGAGAAAATTTTTTGTCTCTTCTAAAGTTTTTTCATCTATATTTCCTAAAAAAGCTAAAGTAAGATGCCAGTTTTCTCTTCTAATCCATTTCCCTGGTAATTTTTTCTTTATCTTCTTTACAATTACCTCTATCTCATCAAAAAATTCATCTTCAAAATCAAGAGCAATAAAAGTTCTCATTTTATTTTCTCTTTTAAAAATTCTTCTAATTCTTTAACGGGTACTCTTTCCTGAAAACCACTATCTCTGTATCGTATAGTGACATCTTTATTTTTAAGACTGTCAAAATCTACTGTCAAACAAAATGGTGTTCCAATCTCGTCTTGCCTTCTATATCTTCTACCTATACTTCCAGACTCATCATAGACAGTGACAAATTTTGTTCTTAATTCTTCATAAATTTGTTTTGCCATCTCTACAAGTTCTTTTTTATTTGAAAGCAAAGGAAAGACAGCAACTTTTATTGGAGCTATTTTTGGATTTAATCTTAAAACAATTCTTTCGCTTCCATTAAGAGAGTCAACATCAAAAGCATCAAAAAGAAAAGCAAAAATAACTCTTTCAACTCCACAAGAAGGCTCAATTACATAAGGAAAGTATTTTTCTTTTGAATCTGGATCAAAGTATCTTAAATCTTTTCCAGAAAATTCACTATGCTTTTTAAGATCATAATCAGTTCTGTTAGCAAGACCTTCAATTTCTTGAAAACCAAAAGAAAACTTGTAGTAAATATCAACATTCCTTTTTGAGTAATGAGGTAATTCCTCTTTTGGCACTTCAACCTTTTTAATATTTTCTTCTTTAATTCCTAAATTTAAATACCATTTAAATCTTTTCTCTAGCCAATAATCAAACCAATAATCACTTTCTGATGGTTTTGTAAAAAATTCAAGTTCCATTTGCTCGAATTCTCTTAATCTAAAAATAAAGTGTCGAGGATTTATCTCATTTCGAAAAGATTTTCCTAGAGAAGCTATCCCAAAAGGTAATTTTGCTCTTGTTGAGTTAAGAACATTTAAAAAATTCACAAAAATACCTTGGGCTGTTTCTGGCCTTAAATAGCCAGTTTGATCACCAAGAGCACCTATTTGAGTTTTAAACATAAGATTAAATTTCTTTGGCTCAGATATATTTTCAGAAGAACAATTAGGACATTTATCTTTGACCTCTTCTTCTTTAAATCTTAAATGACAATCATAACATTCAATTAAATTGTCATAAAAATTTTCTAAATGACCTGAAGCTTCAAAAATCTTTTCTGAGTTAATTAGGCTGCTATCTAGTAAATAAATATTTTTTTCTTTAAAAACTACGTCTTCGAGCCAAAGATTTTTTAAATTGATTTTCATTAAAACTCCTAAAGGGCCAAAATCATAAAACCCATTTAAACCGCCATAAATTTCATTAGATTGAAAAATAAAACCTTCATTTTTTAAAAATTTAGCAAACTCAGATAAAAAATTTTCACTATCTTTTTTGAAAATTTTCATAGAAAATTATAACACACTAATTTGTTATAATTTTAGATGAGACCTAAAATAGGAATAGTTGGTCTTCCAAATGTAGGAAAATCTACTTTCCTGAATTTAATGACAGAAAAAAACATAGCTCAAACAGCTCCTTGGCCATTTACTACAATTGATCCTAATCGAGGAATTTCTTTTTATGATAAAGATATCTTTTATGAAGTAGCTAAAAAATTTAATTCAAAAAGAATAATTTTTGCTGAATTTGAATTTATTGATGTTGCTGGACTTATAAAAGATTCTTGGCAAGGAAAGGGTTTAGGAAATCAATTTCTTTCTCATCTTAAAGAAGCAGATATTCTAGTTGAAATAGTAAGAACATTTACTGGTAATGTACCCCATGTTGACGAAACAATCGACCCTCTAAGAGATCATCAAATAATTGAAAAAGAACTTAAAATGTCTGATTTAAAAATATGTCAGAATAACAAAAAGAAAGAAAAAACTTTAGAGATAATTGAAAAAAAGATTAATTTGAATGAAAAATTAGATCAAAAAGAACTTGAAATAGCAAAAAAATATGGACTTTTTACTTGTAAAGAAAAATTAATCTTAGCTAATGGAGATGAAAAAGTTGATTTTGCTGATATTTGCTTTTCATTTAAAGATAACTTTACAAAGAAAATAAAGATAGAGATTTTGGAAAAAATTTTAGAAAAATTAAATCTTACCTATTTTGTCACGGCAAATGAAAATGAAACAAGAATAAATCTTATCAGAAAAAATGCTAATTTCTCTGAAGCAGCTGAAATTGTTCATTCAGACTTTCCCAAAAATTTAATAAAAGTTCAAGTTCATCCTCTTGACGATTTAAATAAAAAATTAATTGTTGGTAAAAATGACAAGATCATTCCTGAAAGTCTATACTATTTCATTTTAAAATAAATGTTAAAAGGGCTTTTCAAAAATATCTCTGCTAGGCAAATTGTTCTTAAAAATGTTTTCTGGATTTTCTTTTCTCAAATTGTAATAAGAGTTTTAAAGTTTTTTCTTGTAATTTATATAGCTAAATCTTTAGGACCAAGTGGTTATGGTTCATTTCAATACATATTTTCAATTTTAGGCCTTATATATATTTTTGGTGACTTAGGAATCAACAACATCCTTATAAGAGATTTTCAAAAAAAAGACATTGAAAAAGAAAAATTTTTAAGTGTAATTGAATTTTTAAATATCCTCCTAGAGTTAATCTTTCTTTTCTTAAGTCTTCTTGTTTTTTTTATTGTAGAAGAAAAAATAAAAATAACATTTTTAATTCTTTCTTTCTTTTTCTTCTTCCAAAACATAAAAAATTTTATTTTTTCTCTTCTGAAAGCATTAAATAAAATGGAAATTGAAGCAATAATTTTAATCTTGGAAAATCTCTGGGTAATTATTTTAGCCTTTCTTCTTTTAAAAAAATGGCCTCAAGAAAGTACTTTAGCTCTTGCTTATCTTGGAGCTTCAGTTATTTCTTTTATAATCTCCTTTCTTTATATCAAAAAAATCATTGTTAAACCTAAAATCGATTTAAATTACGCAAAAAAAATTATCATCAATTCTTTGCCTTTTGTTTTAGGTGGAATAAGTGGCTATATTCTAACAAATACTGACATTTTAATGATAAAGTGGTTTTGGGATGAATGGTCTGTTGGACAATATACTATAGGAGTAAAGGTCTTTCAATTTCTTCTTTTAATCGCTTTTGCCTTAACTACTGCTTCTTTTCCTCTTCTTGCCAGTAAAAAAGAATCTCCAAATATCTCTAAAAGAGTTACAGATATATTGTGGGCTCTTCTTTATCTTGGAGTCCCTTTAGCTCTTGGAGGATTTTTACTTAAAGAAAGATTAATTTTAAGATTCTTTGGTAATCAGTATTTCTTAAGCCCTGTTCCTTTTGGCATTTTAATGCTTTCAATTCCTTTTGCCTTTCTTATAATATTTTTAGGAAATATTCTTTTTATTTATAATCTTCAGCTTAAATATTTTGCGGTTGTTTTTCTGGCTTCAATTTTAAATATAGTTCTTAACTTTTTAGTTATTCCAAAAATCTCAATTATTGGAGCTGCCCTCACTACATTTATCTGTAATGTTTTTACCTTTATCTTACTTTTAAAAATTGCTGCCAAACTTAACTTAATTTTTCTTGATAGAAAAAAATTAAAAAACATAATTCTTGCTAATTTTTTAAATACAATCCTCGTAATTTTCCTTATGAAAACTGGAATTTCTTCTATCTTGATAGTTATAGTTTCTGTGCTTTTTTACTTTTTTGTCCTTAAAATCTTAAAAGAAAAACTAATTGAAGAAATTCAAGAAACTCTTAAGGAGATAATGAGCGTAGAAAAGATTTCACCCCCTCAAGAAAGTTCTTTTCAAGACTAAAAATATTAAAATTATAAATAAAATAAAGAATAAGTCCTAAAAAAATTGAAACTAAAATAATTCCCCAAGTTCTCTCATCAACCATAATAATTAACTAATAAGTTTAAAAATTGAATTTTTGGATTAAGGTTATAACTTCTAAGATTATGAAAAGTTTCTAATAAGAATTCAACTCTTTGAAAATTATAATCTGAAAATTCCTTCATTTTCTCTCTTTCTTTTTGAATTAAAAAAACTATAAGAGTTAAGAGCTTTTCCTTATCGATATCTTCCATTTTATAAAGCTTCCAAATATTACCTTTATTTTTAATATTAAGAAAAGTATCAATAAAAGCTATAAAATCAGACTCGAGAACCCTTTTTACCATTCCTGGTTGATGAGGATAAATACTTAAAGCTATCTCTAATTTTTTTTCATCATAACCTTGTTTTTTAAAGAAAATTTTTATTTCTCCTCTATCAACACCAGAAAATTTAAATATCTGACATCTTGATTGAATAGTTTTTAAAACATAACCAAGAAAAGAAACTATAAGAATGATTACATTTCTTTTATGAAAGTCTTCTAAATTTTTAAGAAATGCATTTTGAGCTTCTTTTGTTGCTAAATCAAAATTATCTATGATTACTATTTTTCTATCTTTAAGTGGCTTTTTTAAAAGAAATTCATTTATCTCTTTAATATCATCTATTCCCAGAGAATCTTTCTGAATTATCCTGGTGTCATGAGGATCAAAATTCAAGGCTAAAGATTTTGCAAAAGAAAATTTACCTACTCCTTCAGGCCCGTAAAAAATAAAATTACCATCAAAATTTTTATGCAAAATTAAATTTTCTAGTCTTTCTCTTATAAGTCTATTGCCTAGTAAAATTTCCATAATTCAGAAATTAAAAACTCTCTTATAAACATCAAGTTTTTCCATTATAATACCTGTCCCTCGAGCAACACAAAATATAGGTTCTTCAGCTACATGAACTGGAATTTTTGTTGCGTTACTTATTAAAACATCTAGGTCTTTTACTAAAGCTCCTCCACCAGAAAGAACAATTCCTTGATTCATAATATCAGCTACAAGCTCTGGTGGGGTGAAAGAAAGTACTTTTTTGATTTCATTTAAAATTTGATTAAGATCTCTGGTTATTGCCTCAGCTATCTCATTAGAAGTTATTTTTATAGTTTTTGGAAGGCCAGTAGCCATATCAACACCAGTAATTTCATCAGTTTCAAATTTATTTTTCTTTACAATAGCCGAACTTATCTTTATCTTTACTTTCTCTGCTGTCTGCTCACCTATTATAAGAGCATAATTTCTTCTAAAATAGTCCATAATAGAAGCATCAAATTTGTCTCCAGCAACCCTTAGAGAACTAAAAGTAACTATTCCACCTAAAGAAATTACAGCTATCTCAGTAGTTCCTCCACCAATATTGACTATCATGTTACCTATCGAAGCATTAATAGGAAGACCAGCTCCAATTGCTGCCAGAAGCGGTTCTTTGATAGGCCAGACATTTTTTGCCCCAGCTTCAAGGGCTGCATCAATAATTGCTCTTTTTTCTGCTGAACTTATACCAGCAGGAACAGAAATAATAACTTCTGGTTTAGTAAAACTAAAGGGACTTTTTACTTTTGAGATGAAATATTTCAAAATAGCAAGAGTAACTTTATAGTCAGCAATAACTCCTTCTTTTAAAGGCCGATAAATTTTAATATCGCCAGGGGTTTTACCAATCATTTCTTTTGCTTCTTGCCCAACAGCAATAACCCTTTTTGTTGATTCTTCAACAGCAACTACTGATGGTTCGTTTATAACAACTCCTTTTTTGGGAAGAAAAACAATTGTATTAGCTGTACCTAAATCTATACCTATTTTCATGCTCTTTAAAATTATACCATACAAGAGCTAAAAATTTTCTTCTTTAAGATTTATAATAAATTATGATAAAGAAGGAAGACTTAAAAAAAATAGATGAGTTAATCTGGGAAATACCAAGATCATTTAGAGAGGATATGAAAGTTGCAGCGAGATTTTTTGCTTCTGAAAAAATTTTACCTGAAATTTTTAAAGATAAAAGCCTCTGGCAACTTATTAATTTAACTACTTTACCAGGAATCTATAAATATGCCTTAGCTATGCCCGATATCCATGAAGGTTATGGTTCGCCAATTGGTGGAGTTGCCTGTTTTGATCTTAAAGAAGGAATAATTTCTCCTGGAATTTGTGGTTATGATATAAATTGTGGCGTAAGATTACTTTTAAGTCCATTTTCTTACGATGAAATAAAAAATAAAATTCAAAAAATTACTGAACAAATTTACAAAGAAGTACCTTCTGGTGTGGGTCAAGGCGGTTGGTGGAATTTAAATGAAAACGAAATGGAAAATATCCTTTACTGGGGAGCTCAATATCTTTTAAAAATTGGTTATGCTCTCGAAGATGATATAGAAAATACAGAATCAAAAGGTTGTCTTGAGGGAGCTAATCCAGATAAAGTCTCAGATCATGCCAAAAAAAGAGGTAAGGATCAAATAGGAACAATAGGTGCGGGAAACCATTTTGTAGAAATTCAAAAAGTTCAAGAAATTTATAGTCATGAGGAGGCTAAAGTTCTTGGTTTAGAAAAAGATAGAATAACTATTATGATTCACTGTGGCAGTCGAGGATTAGGTCATCAAGTAGCAACTGACTATATAAGAAAAGCAATAAAATATTTAAAAGAAAACAAAATAAATCTAGTTGATATTGAGCTTGCTTATTTTCCTTTTGAAAGTAAGGAAGGAAACGATTATTTAGAAGCAATGAAAGCTTCTGCTAATTTCGCTTGGGCAAATAGAGAATTTATAGCTTATGAGATAAGAAAAGCATTTAATAAAGTTTTTGGGACTAAACCAGAAGAAATAAAGCAAGTTTATGATGTAGCTCATAACATAGTAAAAATAGAAGAATATGATGGGAAAAAATTAGTAATCCATAGAAAAGGGGCAACTCGAGCATTTTGGAAAGGTTATGATGAACTTCCTGAAAAATATAAAAATATTGGCCAACCAACATTAATACCAGGATCAATGGGAACAGCAAGTTATGTTTTAATCGGCCAAATTAAAGCAAAAGAAATTTCTTTTGGAACCGCACCCCATGGAGCAGGAAGAGTAATGTCAAGAAATGAAGCTAGAAGAAAAATAGAAGGAAGAGAATTAAAAAAAAGACTTGAGGAAAAAGGAATAGCTGTTGCTGAGGGAAGTCTTTCTGGATTGGCCGAAGAAGCACCTGAAGCTTATAAAGATGTAAATGAGGTTGTAGAAATTGTTCATCAAATTGGTATTGCCAAAAAAGTTGCTAAATTAGTACCTCTAGGAGTAATAAAAGGTTAAAAATTAAAATCAATTATCTGGAGTGCTTTATTTTTTAAAGAAATTACAACTTGATTTAATATTTCATAGGGACTATAAGAGGCTGGATTTTCTTGAAGGACTTTTTCTAAAGTTTCTCGCCAGCAAATTCTTAGCTCTGTGTTTATATGAACTATATTTATACCACAATCTATTGACTTCTTGATATCTTGACTTGCAATACCAGAACCTCCATGTAAAACTAAAATTGTCTGAGTAAGCTCTTTTATTTTTTTAATTCTTTCAAAATCAAGATTTGGCTTTGTGATTGTAGAAATTCCATGTAAATTACCTACAGAGATAGCTAAAGCATCCACTTTAGTTTCTTCAACAAAAATTTTAGCTTTATAAGGGTCGGTTAAATCTTCTTCCTCGATGTTAATTGACTCTTTTATAACTTCTGATTTTCCTTTAATATTCCCTAATTCTCCTTCTATAAAAATATCTTTATTTTTTTCTTTAGCATACTCTACAAAATCTTTGGTAATTCGCAAATTTTCCTCAAAAGAAAAATGAGACATATCAAAAGTAATGCTATCATAACCTAAAGATAGAGCTTCTTGAGCACTTTCCTTGCTTTTACAATGATCAGCATTTAAAAAAACTTTTGCTCCTTTTTCCCTTTCAAAATCAATTATTTTTTTAAGTCTTTCGCTTCCAAGATAATTCCTTTCTTTTTCTGAAGCTCCTAAACAAAGCCATACATTTTTTTCTCTTGTAATTTGACAGTAACTTAAAATCTGTTCTAGAGTAGAAACATTAAAGTGAAAAATATATTTTTGTTTTTTTATTATCTCTTTAATATTCAAATTAGAAAAATTTCAACTTTCTTTTGCTCTATTTTAGCAAAAGCTTCTCTTTGTACCAAAATTTGATTTTCGCCTTGATCATCCCAAAAAGAAATTTTTCCTTTTTTTATAAGACACATAAGAGGTTGGTGATTTAAAAGAACTGTAATTTGTCCTAAAAATGTAGGAAGAATAACTTTATCAACTCTATATTCTTTTTCCCCTTCGAGACTATAAATTTTAAGAAGAAGTTTTTCTTTCATATTGTCCCTCCTTTCATATAAAAAGCATCTTCAGGAACATCGTCATAATAACCACTTAAAATTTTTTCAATTGTTTCTAAAGCTTCTTCTTTGTGGACATAAACACCCTTTCGACCTGTAAAGACTTCAGCTACAGAAAAAGGTTGAGAAAGAAAATTTTGAATTTTTCTTGCTCGATAAACTGTAAGTTTATCTTCTTCAGAAAGCTCCTCCATCCCTAAAATAGCAATTATCTCTTGAAGCTCTTTATACCTTTGAAGAGTACTTTGGATATTTCTTGCAAGAAAGTAATGTTTTTCTCCAACAATTTCTGGACTTAAAGCTGTTGAGCTTGAAGCTAATGGGTCAACGGCTGGATAAATACCAAGTTCAGCAAGATCTCGAGAAAGAACAATAAAAGAATCTAAATGAGAAAAAGTTGTTGCTGGAGCTGGATCAGTAATATCATCTGCTGGTACATAAATTGCTTGAATTGAAGTTATTGAACCATCATCAGTAGAAGTAATTCTTTCTTGAAGATAGCCCATCTCTTCTGCAAGTGTTGGTTGATAGCCTACGGCCGAAGGTGTTCTCCCAAGAAGAGTTGAAATTTCAGCTCCTGCTTGAATAAACCTAAAAATGTTATCTATAAAAAGTAAGACATCTTTTTTCATGACATCTCTAAAATATTCTGCCATTGTAAGAGCGCTTAAAGCAACCCTAAATCTTGCTCCTGGAACCTCATTCATTTGTCCAAAAACTAAAACTGTCTTCTCTAAAACTCCTGAACTTTTCATCTCTAAATAAAGATCATTTCCCTCCCTTGATCTTTCGCCAACTCCAGCAAAAATTGAATAACCCCCATGTTCTTTAGCTATGTTATGAATAAGCTCCATTAATAAAACAGTCTTGCCCACACCAGCTCCTCCAAAAAGACCAACTTTACCACCTTTTATAATTGGACAAAGTATATCAATTACTTTGATACCTGTTTCCATAATTTCTATTTTTTCAGACTGTCTCTTAAAGCTAGGGCTTTTTCTATGTACTGGCCAGTATTCCTTAAAATTTTCATCTAACCCATCTATTGGCTTTCCATCAACTCTAAAAACTCTACCTAAAACTTCTGGACCAACAGGAACTTTAAGATAATCATAAGTTCTTAAAACTTTTTGGCCCCTAAAAATTCCATCTGTCGAATTCAAAGCTATAGTTCTTACTCGATTTTCTCCTAAATGAAAAGCAACCTCTAAAATTGTCTGGGTCCCTTCTAAAATAAGAGCTTCATAAATAAAAGGTAAATCTTGTTCAAATTCAACATCAACAATTGGACCAACTGCTTGAACTACTGTTCCAACTATCTTTTCAGATTTTTGAGACATATTCTCCTGTCTGAGTATTTACTATAATTTTATCACCAACCTCAATAAAAAGTGGCACACTAACCTCAAGCCCATTTTCACAAATAACAACCTTACTACCACCTTGAGCAGTGTTTCCTCTCACTCCTGGTGGTGATTCTTTAACTTCATAGACGACTTTAATTGGAAGTTCTATTGTTAAGAGCTCTTCATCTAAAAATATACCAGTTACCTTTAAATCTTTTTTTAAAAATTTAACTTTTTCTTCGATTAAATTACAATCCATCTCTAAAAACTTACCTTCTTGGTCTTTAAAAAAACATGAATTACCCTTAAAATAAGCAAAATAAATTTCCTTTTTTTCTATTTCAACATAGTCAATTTCTTCATCTGGTTTAAAATTTCTCCTTATAACGTTTCCTTTTAAGATATCTTGAAGCTTTAACTCTAAATTAGCGCCTCCTCTACCAAGATGACTATGAGTAGTCTCTAAAACTTTAAAAACTCTTCCTTCAATTTTTACATAATCTCCACTTTCAATTTGATTTACTCGCATAAAAAATATTATAACATAAACAAAATGTTAAAAATTGCTATAATATTACTTATGAAAATATATTTTGTTGGTATAAAAGGAACAGGAATGTCTGCTCTTGCTCTTGTCTACAAAAATCTTGGATATGAAGTTGTTGGCTCGGACGTGAAGGAGTATTTTTTCACTCAAGAAAGTCTTGTGAAAAATAAAATAAAATTTTATGAAAATTTTAGTGAAGAAAATATTAAAAAAGAATTGCCCATAAAATTAGCAATAGTTTCAAACGCTTGGCAAAATAACATTGAAACTCAATTTTTAAAAAAGCTTAAAATAAAAACTTTAACTTATCCAGAAGGAGTAGCAAAAATTTTCAATAAAAGTTTTGGCATAGCTGTTTGTGGAACTCATGGAAAAACTACTACTACAGCTTTTTTAGGAAAAATTTTTGAATTAGCAAAAAAGGAAGTAACTGTTCTTGTTGGCTCTCCAGTTAAGGACTGGGGCGGACCAGTTTACTTTAGTGGTAAAAAATTCTTTATTTTAGAAGCTGATGAGTACAAAAATGCTTTCTTAAATTACAAACCTAAAGTAATAATTTTAACTTCTCTTGATTATGACCACCCAGACTTTTTTAAAACAAAAAAGGAATATAAAGAAAGTTTTTTGAAATTTTTCAGAAATTTAGAAAAACCATCTATTTTGATAAGTTATTATAAATTTAAACTGCCAAAAAGAATAAAGCAATTTAAAGTAAAATATAACAAAAATCTGAAATTTGATTTTTTTGCTCCTGGAGATCATTGGCAAAAAAATTTACAACTCGTCTATAAGTTCTGCGAGCTTTTTAATCTTCAAAATCAATTTCATTTAGCAACAAAAAATTTTAAGGGGCCATTAAGAAGATTTGATATTTTAAGCCATGACCCTCTCCTTATTGACGATTACGGTCACACCCCAGAAGAAGTAAGGGCTTTTTATAAAAGTCTTGAAGAAAAATTTAAAAATAAAAAAATATATTTTATCTTTCAACCTCATACTTATACCAGAACGAAATTTCTCTTTAAAAAGTTTTTAAAAACATTTAAAGAAATTCTTTCATCAAAAAATATTCAAAAATTGATAATTTTTAAAACATTTAGTTCAGCAAGAGAAAAAAGTAATGAAGAAAATAGAAAGGTTGAAGAAAAACTTAAGAATATATCAAAAAAACTTAAAAAGACGCTTTATTTTGAAAGTGAAGAAAATTTATTAAAATTTTTAAAAAAAATTAAAAATTACAATAACAAACTAATTGCAACTTGTGGTGCTGGCAATATCTATAAAGTGCTTTTTAAAATTAAAAACTAATCTTTTCTTTACCCCTTGGTTCAGCGGTAATTTTTAAAATCTTTGAAAAATAAAGAAGATAAAAAAGGAAATTAGCTAAAATCCCCAAAATTGTTCCAGCAAAAATAATTATTGACTCATAGAAAAAGAGCAAAATTAAAACAAGAGCGATAAAAATTACTTGTTTTGTCTTATAAGGAAGTGCTTCGTAATAACTTTTTATAAGAGAGTAGAAAACTTCCTTTAATGGCTCTTTACCAGTAAAATTAGAATTTGTTTTTTTATTGATGTCTTCTATTATTTCTCTAGCTGGTAAGTGAACATCTATACCAAAAAGATTAATTTTTTTTAAGGAAAGGTATTCTGAAAAACTTTTAGAAAGATCTATATCTTTATCTATTTCTTTTAAAAATGGCTGAGAAAAACTTAATAAACTAAAAACTACCTCTTTAGGAAGAAAAAAATTGCCTACCGAGATATCTTTATTTTGGAAATAAAAAACACTAAAAGCACAGAAGAAAATACCTAAAAAGAGCCATGTCCAAAAATTTTTAAATACTCTTGAAAAAGAAATTTCTATAGTCTTTTTTTCTTCTCTTTTTGCTAAAGTAAAGGCAAGGCCAAAAAAAATCCAAAATAAAAAGAAACCCAAACTAATTCCAACTGGATTTAATTTTTTAAAATTCAAAACAAAAATTGTTGCTGGTAAAATAGCAGAAAAAAGAAGACTTTCCCAAAAACTAAATTGAGGTCCTAAAATCGAACCAATAAAAGATATAAAAAACAAAAGAATTAAAAGATATAAAAGCGAATCATAATTTAATCTACTTACTATAAAACCGGTTAAAATCAAAAGACCAATAAAGACTATTTCAAATATTAATTTTTTGATCAAAGCACTTTCTGAGCTAACCTTGTTGGCCATAAAAGTCTTTCCCAATTTGACTTATCAAATTAGAAAGTTCTTTAACTAAATTCTCTAAAAGCTCTAAATCATCTCTATTTTTTGCTTCATTTATTCTCTCTATAACATCTTCTATTTTTCTTTTAAGATCTTCAGAAATTTTATCTTTATACTCATTTAAAAATTTTCTAGCACTATAAACTAAAGAGTCTGCTTGATTTTTCATTTCCGCAAGCTTTTTTTTCTGAGCATCCTGTTGAGCATACATTTCTGCTTCTTTTTTAAGTCTTTCAATTTCTTCTTTTGAAAGCTGAGTTGAGGCTTCAATTCTTATTGATTGAGCTTTACCAGTAGCTTTATCCTTGGCTGTGACTGTAAGAATACCATTAACATCAACATCAAAAGTCACTTCTATTTGAGGAACTCCTCTTGGAGCAGGTGGAATACCATCTAAAATAAATCTTCCTAAGGTTTTATTGTCACTTGCCATTGGTCTTTCTCCTTGAACAACATGAATTTCAACTTGAGTTTGGTTATCTTCAGCAGTAGTAAAAATTTCAGTTTTTGAAGCTGGAATTGGCGTATTTCTTGGTATCATCGGATGAGCAATTCCTCCAAGAGTCTCAATAGCCAAAGTAAGAGGAATAACATCTAAAAGAAGAATATCTCTTACATCTCCTTGTAAAATTCCTGCTTGAATTGCTGCCCCAATAGCAACAACTTCATCTGGATTAATATCTTTATATGGTTCTTTTTTGAAAAATTCTCTAACTTTTTGAATTATAAGAGGCATCCTTGTCTGTCCACCAACTAAAACTACCTCATCAATGTCAGAAGGTTTTAGGCCAGCTGAATCTAAAGTTTTTTTAACTTCTTCTATAGACTTTTCTATAAGATCATAAGAAAGTTCTTCTAATTTTGCTCTGGTAAGTTTATAGTATAAATGCTTTGGACCAGATGGATCATAAGTTATAAATGGAAGATTTATTTCTGTCTCGTAGACGCTAGAAAGTTCTTGTTTTGCTTTTTCAGCTGCTTCTTTTATTCTTTGCATTGCCAAAAGGTCGTTTCTAAGATCTATTCCATTTTCTTTTAAAAATTCTTCTATCAAAAAGTTAATAATTCTGTTATCTATATCGTCTCCGCCTAAATGAGTATCTCCACCAATAGCAATTGTCTGAATAATATCCTCTCCTATCTCTAAAATTGAAACATCAAATGTTCCGCCACCAAAATCATAAACTAAAATTTTCTCATGTTTCTTTTTATCAAGACCATAAGCAAGAGCAGCTGCTGTTGGTTCAGGTAAGATTCTTCTTACATTAAAACCAGCTATCTCACCAGCATTTTTTGTTGCTTGCCTTTGGGCCTCATCAAAGTAGGCAGGGACAGTAATTACCGCATCAGTAATTCTTTCTCCTAATTTTGATTCAGCATCAAGCTTCATCTTTTGCAAAATCATAGAAGAAATTTCTTCTGGAGTATACCAACGATCACCCATTTTCACTACTACCCCACCTGTATCTGACTTTTTAATCTCATAAGGTAAAATTTTAAGATCTTTTTGAACTTCAGGATCTTCAAATCTTCTACCTATAAGTCTTTTTACAGAAAATATTGTATTTTTAGGGTTAGCTACAGCTTGCCTCTTTGCTAATATCCCAACTAATCTTTCCCCACTTTTAGAAATAGCAACAACAGAGGGTGTAAGACGAGATCCCTCTGCATTTTCTATAATCTTTGGCACACCACTAACAATGTGTGCCATTACTGAGTTTGTTGTCCCTAAATCAATACCTATAATTTTTGCCATATTATTTCTTTTGAATCTTTATTTTTTTAACTTTTTCTTTCTTTACTTTTGGAAGGACTATATGCAAAATTCCATCCTTATAACTAGCTGAAGCACCTTCGTCAGTAACTTTTGAAGGTAAAGAAACAACTTTTTTAAAAGCACCTCTTTTTATTTCTTTTCTATAGTAATTCTCTTTTTTTTCTTCTCTTTTTTCTTCGACAGAACCAGAAACTCTTAAAAGGCTATCTTCTACTTCAATTTCTACATTTTCAGTATTAATTCCTGGAATAGCTAAATCAACATAAACATTTTTATCATCCTCATAAACATCAGCAGCTATCTCTGAGACTTTAAGAGCTGGGAAAAATGGTATTAGTTCTTCTTCAGAGAAAAATTTTTCTAAATCTCTGAAAAATGGTTCCCATCTTATTATGCTCATAATTTAAAAATAACCCCCTCTTAAAATTTTAAGAGGAGATTATTTTTCATGAAATATTACTGAGACTTGAGCTGGTCTTATAACTGTTCCATGTAAAGCATAACCTCTGGCAAAAACTGAAACTATCTTTCCCTCATCTTCACCCTGACATTCTTTAACTTGGCAAGTTTTTCTTGAAATTGCCTCATGAAATCTTGGATTAAGAATTTCTCCTTCTTTTGGTTCTATAATTTCAAGACCATACTTTTTTAAAATACCCTCTAATTGACCCTTAATCAAACTAAGGCCTTTTAAAATTTCTTCATCTTTTACATTTTCTAAAGCAAGAACAAAGCTATCAAGAACATTTATAAGTTCTGACATGATATTGAAATTCGCCAAAAGAATGTATTGTTCCTTTCTTTTTTCTTCTTCTTGCTGATATTTAAGAAAGTCTGCTTTTGCTCTTTGAAGCCCAGCAAAATATTCTTCTTTTTCTTTCAAAGCCTTATTTAATTCCTCTCTTAATTCCTTTATTGTTTGTTCTAAATTCGGCAATTCTTGTTCTTTTTTTTCCTCTTCCATAATATATATTATAATCTATTAGATTTTTATTTTCAATAAGCTTTAGAAAGCTTATCGGCGAGTTTATTTTCTTTTCTAGGAATGTGAATAAAATCAACTTTTTTAAAATCTAAAGTCAAATTGTGAAGCTCAATAAAAAGATCTTTTATATCATCATCTTTAATTTTCCATTTACCAAGCATTTGACTAACTAAAAGTTGACTATCAGAATGAACTTTTACAGTAAAGTTCTTTACATTTTTTCCAAATATTTGTTTTATCTTTTTAAGAGCAAAAATAGCACTTAAATACTCTGCCTGGTTATTTGTTTTTGCTTGGACAGATTTTTTGTAAATTCTTTTTTTCTTTCCATCATCAATAACAACTCCTATTCCAGCACCATTAGAAAATGAGCCATCAACCCAAACATTTAGATAGCCTTCAGTTTCTTTCATAATCTAATTATCTCATATCTTAAAGAGAGAAGATCATAAATAATTTTTGCTATTTTAGCTCCAGCATTTTTAAGGTAAAATTTACTAGCATTAATTTTCATTTGGTTATAAATCTCCTTGTTATTAAGAATTTCCTCTATCTGGAAAAGTAAAATATTTGGTTTAAGATTTTCTGGATGAATAACTCTACAAGCACCAGCTTCTTGATACAAAAGAGCGTTTGAGACTTGATGAGGGCCAACTACATCTTCTCTTAGGGGAATAATAATGCTTGGTATTCCAAAGTAAGAAATTTCAAAAATACTACCACTTCCTGCTCTTGAAATAACTAAAGAAGCTAGATTATAAAACTTACCTAATTCTTCCTGACTCAGAAAAGAAAAAACATGGTAAGCTGATGACCTTTTTAAATTTCTAATAGCAAAATAAGCAAGATCTTTAGTTTCTTGAAAAAGACTAGCACCAGTAAGATGAACGACTTGATATTTTTCTATTAACTTAGGTAAAATTTCTATTATAATTTCGTTTATCTCTCTTGCTCCTTGAGAGCCTCCCATTATAAGAATGAGTTTTTCATCTTTTGATATATTCATTTTTTTTAGTTCTTCCTCAGAAAATTTATAACTTATAATATCTTCAAAAACTGGCTGGCCAGTTAAAATAAATTCCTTTTTTTCTTTCCTTGGAAAGTAATCTTTTGTTTTTTCAAAGGAAATTAAAATTTTTTCAGCAAAATACGAAGAAACCTTATTAGAAAGACCTGGTAAAGAATCAGACTCATGAATTATAACTGGAATTCCAAAAATATAAGCAATTAAATTAACAAAAAAACTAACTGAGCCTCCTTTAGAGAAAACTAAATTTGGCATTTTAATTAAAAGGGCAAAAAATGTCTTAAGAATTATTAAAGGAATTTTTAAAATATCAAGAAATGTCTTTAAAGAAAAATATCTTCTTATTTGAAAATCAGCTAGCCAAATTGGTTTTATTTCTTCAAAATTAAATGGAAAGCGCGGTTTTGGACCTAACCAATAAAATTCAACCTCTAAATCATATTTTTTAAATTCCCTAACTATTTGTTTTATTGGTATTAGATGACCACCAGTAGCTCCTCCAGTAAAAAACACTACAAACATTCAAAATTATAACATTTCAAAAGAATATTCACAAGACTAACTTGACTTTTTAAAAAAATAGATTAAACTTTTCTTAAAATTGAAGCTTACATTATCCTCATCTTGAGGAAATGTAGGCAAAAAAGATGGAAATCGTAAAAAAGGTAATTTTACTTGATGAAGAGGAAGAAGAAGAGGAAGAGTGGCAAGAAGAAGAAGAATGGGAAGAAGAAGAGGAAGAAAAAGAGGAGGAGTGGCCTTCAGAAGAAGAATGGGAAGAAGAAGAGGAAGAATGGGAAGAAGAATGGTCAGAGGATGAAGAAGAACCAGAAAATGAAGACTACGAAATTTAGTGAAAAGAATTCTTTTAGCTTCTTTTAACTCTAAAAGTTTAAAAGAAACTAAGTGGGTGACTTTTATTTTTTTTAAATTTTTAGAAATTTTATTCGAAAAATTCAACCAGATTTTTGTATTTTTTTCTGGACCATTTGGTTCAGGTAAAACTACTTTTATTAATTTTTTAATCAAACATTTTGGTATAAAAGAATCTGCTCGTTCACCTAGTTTTATAATTTTAAAAATTTATCAAGGTAAGATAAAAAATTCCCCCCTAGAAATACTTCATTTTGATTTTTATAGGATTAAAAAAAATAAAAATATTTTTGATTTTGCCCTAAAACAAAAAAATGGAAAAAAACTTATTCTTGGAGAATGGGGCGAAAAATTTGAAAAAACACTTAAAAAATCCCCAAAAATAAATATAAAAATAGATTATGGTTTGAAAAAAAACGAAAGATTGTTTAAAATTTATTTATGCTTTTAATTTTTGATGCTAATGCCCTTTTACATAGACTTTATCACGCTCTTCCTCTTTTAAAAGACCAAAAACAAAGAACAGTTAATGCTCTTTATGGTTTGTGTAATATTTTACTTAAAGTTTTAAAAGAATTTAAACCAGAATATGGAATAAGCTGCTATGATAGACCAGAACCAACCTTCAGGCACAAAATACTGAAAGAATATAAAGCTCAACGACCAAAAACACCGGATGATCTTGTTTTTCAAATTCAAAATTCTAAAAGTATTTTTGAGGCTTTTGGCTTTAGAACTTTTGAAATACCTGGTTATGAAGCAGATGATCTTATAGGTTCTCTAGTAGAAAAATTTAAAAAAGACACTGAAATAATAATTGTCACTGGTGATCTTGATACCCTCCAACTTGTTGAAAACGAAAAAGTAATTGTCTTTACTATGAAAAAAGGAATAAGTGAAACTGTAGCTTATAATCAAAAATTAGTAAAAGAAAAATATGGGATTGAACCATATCAAATTCCTGACTATAAAGCTCTTGTAGGCGATCCATCTGATAATATTGAAGGAATTAAAGGAATCGGTCCAAAATCTGCCCAAAAAATACTTCAAAAATATAAAACAATTGAAAATTTAATTGAGGAAGCTAAAAAAGGAAATGTCGAAAAAGACTTAAGAGAAAAAATCCTAGAAAATGAAACAAGGCTTTTGCTCTTTAAAAATTTAACTTCGATAAAGAAGGATATAAAAATAGAATTTAGTTTAGAAGACCTTAAAGTTAATGAGCTCGATAAAGAAAATCTAAAAGAAGTTTTAAATGAATATAACTTTATCTCTATAATAAAAAGAATAAGTGACCAGACTTCCGAAGCAAAAACAATTCAGCCAGAAATTATAGAAGCAAAACTAAAAGATCTTTTCGAGAGTGATTCCCTTTTTCTTTTTCAAAAAGAAAAAGAAATTTTTTTTACCACAGAAACTAATCAGGAAAATGAAATCTTCAAAATTAACCTTAACGAAATTCCTTTAATACCATTTAAAAAGATAAACCTAACTGCCTTTGAAGCAAAATTCATTTTTAAAACTAATCTTAAAAATTTCATAAAAGATTATTTTGACCTCAAGGTTGGTCTTTGGTTAACTAATCCTGATATAAAAAAAATAACGCCTGGAAAACTTTGCCAAATTACAGTAAATAAACATTTTAGCCAAGATGAGTTCAATGTTCTTTTCTTTAAAGAAGCTGAAAAAAGAATAAAGGAAAAAATTAAAAATTTTGAGCTTCAAGCTGTTTGGGAGGAAATAGAAAAAAAGGTAATACCAATAATTGCTAAAATAGAAAATTGGGGTATAAAAATAAATCAAGAAAAACTTAAAAGAAATCTTCTTTATTACCAAACTCAAAAAGAAATATTAGAAAAGAAAATAGAATCAATTTCTGGAGTAAAAATAAATTTGAATTCTTGGAAGGAAGTAAATTGGCTCTTATTCGAAAAACTAAAAATAAAAGTTCCATTTAAAATTAAAACCAAAAGCGGTGCTTATTCAACAAAAAAAGAAGTATTAGAAAAATTAAAAGATATAAGCCCTGTTAAAGAAATAATAGAATGGAGACAAACTCAAAAAATAATTAACACTTATCTTGAAAATTGGTTAGGAAGAGAAAAAATTAAAACTAATTTAGATCAGACACTTTCGGCAACTGGTAGGATAATTTCTTCAAATCCAAATTTTCAAAATTTACCAAAAAGTTTCAAAAAAGTTTTAGAAGTTATAGAACCAGAAGAAGGCTTTACTTTTGTTTCTTTTGATTATAAACAAATAGAAATATTTTTGGCCGCCTGGCTTGCTAGTGAGGAAAAAATAGTAGAGTTCATTCAAAGTGATGGTGATTTTCATCTTTTAGTTGCTCAAGAAATTTTTAAAGATAAAGAAAAAAGAGATTTAGCTAAGTCATTAAATTTTGGAATCTTATATGGTATGGGCATTAATTCGTTTTCAAAAATAACGGGCTTAGGCAAGGAAGAAGCTGAAAAATATTTAGAAAATTACTTCTTAAAATTTCCAAAACTTTATAAATTTTTAAATGAGTTAAAAGAAAAGGCAAGAACTTATGGTTGGGCAGAAAATATATTTGGAAGAAAAAGATTTCTTCCAGGAATTTTCTCAGAAAGCTTTAGAGAGAAAAAAGAATCAGAAAGAATAGCAATTAATATGCCAATTCAATCTTTAGCTGCTGACATTTTAAAAATTGCTATGATAAATTTAGAACCAATTTTGAACGAAAACTTAAGAGTAATCTTGCCTATCCATGATGAGTTAATCTTTGAAATAAAAAAGGATAAAAACCTTCAAAAATCAATAGAAGATGTTAAAAATATTATGGAGAATTTGAAAAACAAAAATTTAAATTTTGAGTTAAAATTAAAAGTTAGAGTAAAAGAGGGAGAGAATTTAGGAGAAATAAAATGAAAGAATTTAGCCTTGACGATTTAAAAAATCTCCTAAATAAAGCATTCAAGATCTTTCTTAAAATTTTTGATTTTTTTTATAAAAACTTTGGGGTTGAAGGTTTAGGAATTTTAGTTTTTATCTTTATTAACCTTATTTCCTTTTTTTATTTCAAAATACCTTCGTTTTTAAAAATCCTTGGAATTTTATCAAACTTAATTTTAATATTTTTCATTTATGATATTTCTGAAAAAAACCTCAAAAGACGAATTGAAGCCCAAAAAAGTCAAAATATGATTTTAAATGTCTTTGAACTTCTACCTTACGGAATGATAATTTATGATGAATACTTTACGGTAATTCAAGTAAATAAAAAAATGTGTGAAATCGTTGGCTTAAGTAAAGAAGAAATTGTAGGACAAAAAGTAAAACCAGAAATGTTAAAATCAGCAAAATTTAAAATTTTAGCTCAAATTCTTTTTCCCTCACTTTCTGGTCAGATTATTTCAAGAAAACAAGAAGGAAAAGTAGAAATTACAGAAGTTTTCTTTTCAGAACCAACAGAAAGTTATTTTACCCTTTGGACATTACCCGTTTTTGAGGAAAAAAAGACAGTCACAAAATTAAAAATTGTTCAAGATAAAACCGTTGAAGTTCTTTATCAAAAAAATCAAAATGAATTTTATTCTATAGCTGCCCATCAATTAAAAACACCTCTTAGCGAGATAAACTGGATAATTGAAACTTTAAAGAATCCTCTTTCAGATTCAGAAAAAGAAAACTTAATAGAAAGTGGCTTAAGGATAGTAAAAAAGACTATTTGGTTAGTAGAGACAATTCTTAACTCAGTAAAGTTAGAAAGTGGTAAAATTGCTCTCAATATAGAAAAAATAAAAATAAATGATCTAGTTGAAGAAGTTATTGATCTTTTCAAAAAAGAAATTGAAATAAATAATATCAATGTAATTAAAAACTTTAAGGTTAATCTCGAAATACCTGGTGACAAAAGCAAGCTCTTTTTAGCTCTAGCAAATATCATTGATAATGCTATAAGATATAACAAACCATCTGGCAGTATTGAAATTAATATAGAACAACTTCATGACTATCTTTCAATTTCTGTAAAAGATAGCGGCCTTGGAATACCTAAAAAAGAACAAGAATATCTTTTTCAAAGATTTTTCCGAGCTTCGAATGTAAGAAAAATAGGAAAAGAGGGATTTGGTTTAGGACTTTATCTAACTAAAAAAGTAATTGATCTTCATGGAGGAAAAATAAACATAGAATCAGAGGAAAATAAAGGAACAAAAATCACTATCACCCTACCACTTCAGGAAAGTCTAATTCCATGATAGAGACTCTTAAAATAAAAGTCCAAAAAATATTACCAAAATCAATTTTAAGAATTATTTTAAAATATTATCAAAGATTCTTAAATCTAATATTAAATTTATTTTTTCATCTAAAATTAAACAAACCCTCAAAAAAAATAATTGTTGTTGGAGTTACAGGAACAAAAGGTAAAAGTACAGTTTGCTTTCTTGCTTACTCACTTTTACAAGCTCTTTCAATTAAAACTTCTCTTTCAAGTTCAGATTATATATCTTATGGAAATAACCTCGAAGAAAACAAAACTTTAAATACAATGCCAGGGAGAGGCTTTTTGCATAAATTCCTTTATCAGTCTTTAAAAAATGACTGTAAAATAGCTATTATAGAAGTTACTTCTGAAGGCTTAATGTATGGAAGGGATTATTTTGTAGATTTCGATATTGGAATCTTTCTCAATCTCCATCCAGAACATATTCAAACTCATGGATCTTATGAAAAGTATAAAAAGGATAAAAGAAAACTTTTTAAAAAAATTTCTAAATCAAAAACGAAAAAATATCTTAATGGTAAAGAGATAGAAAAAAGCATTATTGCTAATCTCGATGATATCCAGTTTAATTATTTTACTAATTTTCCTGTAAAAAAAATAACTTTTTCTCTCAAAACTCAAGCAGATATAAAACCTGTAAATTGGTCTTTAAATGAACAAGAAACTACTTTCAAACTATGGCAGGAAGAATTTAAAAGCCCTCTTGTAGGAGAATTCAATCTTTACAACATTTTAGCTTCTTTAGCCTTACTTGTTTGCCTCAATATAGATTTAAATCAAGAAAACATAGAAAAAATAAAAGAGGAAATTTCGAAAAATAGAGGTGTTCCTTTAAGAATGGAATTAATTAAGGCAAAGAATTTTAAAATTTTAATAGATTTCGCTCATACACCAGAATCAATAAAGCAAGTTTTTGAAACTATAAACAAAGTTTTCGAAAAACCAAAAAGGATAATTTCAATTATAGGAGCAGATGGTGGTTTAAGAGATAAATGGAAAAGACCAATTTTTGGAGAAATATGCGCAAAATATAGTGATTTTGTTATTATTACCGACGTAAATCCATATTTTGAAGACGGAAATGAAATAATAGAGCAAATTTTTGTTGGAGCTAAAAGCTATTTAGAAAAATGGAATCTTAAAAAAGAAATAATAAAAATAAAGGAAAGAAAAGAAGCAATTAAATGGGCAGTAGAAAATGCTCAAGAAGGAGACTTAATTGTAAGCCTTGTTAAAGGAAGAGATCCTTACATAATAACTGGTAAAGAAAAAATTCCCTGGAATGAAAAAGAAGTATTTTTAGAAGTCCTTAAAGAATACAACAAAATCTAATAAATAAAATTAGTAAGATTTTTCCCTAACATTGAATCTGGTTTAGGAATGTCGAAAAACCAAAGAATTGTTGGAGTTATATCTGCTAAAGTCCCTACAGCAGTTTTAAGTTGATATCTAAATTGAGCTTCAGTTTTTTCTCTTTCAAAACCTTTTTTAACTATTAAAAAAGGAACTGGATTTGGATCATGAATTTTTTGCACCTTTCCGCTTTCAAGATAAGTCATTCTTTCTATATTCCCATGGTCAGAAGTAAAGATAACCATCCAGTTATAAGCTATAGTTTTTTCAAAAAGATCTTTTAAAAGTTCATCTAACTCACTCAAAAGTTTTACAGCAAGATTTATATCACCTGTGTGGCCAACAATATCGGTTACAGGAATATTTGCTATTATCAAATCATAAATGCCATCAATTATTGCCTGAACAATGTTGTCAGCTATTTCTCGAGCGCCAGAAAGAAAATCACGATAAATATCTGTTGGCGGTATTATCTTCCTGTATTCGTTAGGATAAGCTTCAGTTATCTTCCCATTAAAGTAAAAATTAAGGGGTACAGCTCTAGAAGTTTCTGTAATTTTAAAAACATTTTTCTCTTTCAAAAATAACTCTCTTATAAGAGAGGTTTGAATATTTATTTTTTCAAGATAAACTTCTATTTGATACTTTGGTTCTTTTATAGGAAGATCGACCATTGTAAGGCAATTTAAGTTTTGAGGTAAATTCCTTGGAAAAAAGTTAAAATCTTCATCTAAAATTGATTTTGCTAATTGAAATATTTCATCTTCTTTTAAAGCTAAAAAAATTAAAACATCATTTTCAGAAAGAGCAACTTCATTGATTACTGTTGGTTCTATATCTAAATCTTTAAGATTAAAATTAGAAATTAAATTTTTCTTAAATTCCTCAAGAGTTCTCTTTTTGCCCTCTCCTTTAGTTATAAGATCAAAAGCTATCTTAGTCCTTAAAAGCCAACTTCTTTCCTTATCAAAAGCATACCTCCCACCTATTATTGTAGCTATTTTCACTTTATCGTTAAATAAACTTTCAACCTCTTGAAGAATTTTTAAAAATTCTTGACCATAACCATCTGAAATTAAATGAAAATAACTCCTTGCCCCAGATCTTTTTGCGAACTCAACAAACATCTTAAAAACATCTAAAGGACAGTTATGAAAATCTAAGCTAAGTGGAGCTATAATATGAACATTGCTACTATTGAATTTTGCAAAATCAAATATAGAATTAAGTTTTTCATCACTAAAAAAATTTTCATCCCTTACTTTCTCTAAAGCTCTTACATAGTCCTGAAGAACTGCTCTTCCAGTACCTATGGTAAAATGACCTACCTCACAATTCCCTGCCTCATTCCAATAAAGACCAACTGCAGTACCGGATGCTTGAAGAATACCAAAAGGATATCTTCTAAAAAACTCATGCAAGTTTTTCATTTTACTAATATAAATAGGATTTGAAACATCTTGACTCCCTATTCCAAAGCCATCTAATATTAAAAGTAAGATACCGGTTTTCATTAAAAATTATATAATAAAAATAATGCAAAAGCTAAAATCAAAAATACTTGCTCAATCTTCTTTTTTGCCTTATAATCTAGGTAAATAACATGAAACTCCAATCTTTTACTCTTGTAGAGCTTATTGTAGTTATAGGAATAATTGTAATTCTGGCAACAATCCTTATTG
>JAUQQM010000003.1 GCA_030549895.1 Patescibacteria group bacterium
TCGCGAATCTCTGCGAATATAATTAAAAGGAGTAGAAAACTTTAATTGAAATTATCCGTAAATTTAGAAAAAATTAATATCAATAAATGACAGTTTTAGATGATTAATAGAAATTGTTGCTTTAGATTTTATAAGATACTTAATTTTATTAAATAGGCGGAGGGGGTGGGATTTGAACCCACGAGACCTCTTACGAGGTCACGGCTCTCCAGGCCGTCCCGTTAGACCACTCCGGCACCCCTCCAAAATAAATTATAATAAATAATGCTAGTAGGAGATCATAAAATCCTCAAAATAACTTTTTTTCTTTTTATCTTACTTTTCTTTTATTATCTTTTCATTTTTTCACCTCAAAAATGCACTAATCTTAATTTTATAAAAAATTCAACTATTGCTCTGCCAATTTTAAATTTCGGTGCTTTAATAAGTTCTTTTTTGCTTTTTAAAAAAGACTCCCTTTTAATAAAAATCTCTCTTTTTTCTTTTTCTCTTTTGATATTTATTTTAAACTTAATAATGAATATTCTTACTTTTGGTAAGTGCTCTTATCTTTTAATTTCTTTAGTGTGGATATCCGGAATTTTACCTTTTGTCTTGATGCTTTTTTGGTAATCTAGAGTTGTGATATAATTATAATGCTATAAAGTAGATAAAAATTAAAAAAACCTTAAAGAGTTTTCTAATCGCCTGGATGGGATTTTTTTTGAGAGTTTGATCCTGGCTCAGGGAGAACGTTGGCGGCGTGGATAAGGCATGCAAGTCGTGCGATCTAAGATAGTCTTTTGACTATCTTAGATAAGCGGCAAACGGGGCAGTAACACGTACCCAACTTACCCTAGATCCGGGCATAACTCTGGGAAACCAGAGCTAATTCCCGATGGTCCTTCAAAAAGTCTTTGGACTTTTTGAAGGTAAAGGCTCTTTTAAGCCGATCTAGGATAGGGGTGCGGCTGATCAGCTAGTTGGTGAGGTAACGGCTCACCAAGGCTATGACCAGTAGGGGGCCTGAGAGGGTGTCCCCCGCCAAGGGCACTGAGACACGGGCCCTACTCCTACGGGAGGCAGCAGCCGAGAATCTTGGGCAATGGGCGAAAGCCTGACCCAGTGACGCCGCGTGCCAGAAGAAGCCCTTCGGGGTGTAAATGGCTTTTATGGGGGATGAAACCTGTTCTTTTTAAGAACAGGTTGACAGTACCCCATGAATAAGGGACGACTAACTTCGTGCCAGCAGTCGCGGTAATACGAAGGTCCCAAACGTTTCCCGGATTTACTGGGCGTAAAGGGCAAACAGGTGGATCTTAAAGTCTCTTGTCAAATCCTTCGGCTCAACCGAAGAAAGGCAAGAGATACTTAAGATCTAGAGAGCTGCAGGGGCTGGTAGAACGGATGGTGGAGGGGTGAAATCCGATGATATCATCCGGAATGCCGAAAGCGAAGGCAGCCAGCTAGGCAGCTTCTGACACTGATTTTGCGAAAGCCAGGGGCGCAAAAAGGATTAGATACCCTTGTAGTCCTGGCCCTAAACGCTGGATGCTAGCTTTGGGGAATTTAATTTCTCCGAGGCGAAGCTAACGCGTTAAGCATCCCGCCTGGGTAGTACGGCCGCAAGGCTGAAACTCAAAGGAATAGACGGAAGGCTGCACAAGCGGTGGAGCATGTGGTTTAATTCGATAGTAACCGAAAACCTTACCCGGGCTTGACATGCTCGTCTCAATGCCTTTCTCGAAAGAGAAAGGAAGCACGGTTTTCGTGCGGGCGAGCACAGGTGCTGCATGGCCGTCGTCAGCTCGTGGTGTGAACCGTATCCTTAAGTGGCACAACGAGCGCAACCCTCGAGGTGTGTTACATGTGTCACACCTGACTGCCGGTTTTAAACCGGAGGAAGGAGGGGATGACGTCAGGTCCGCATGGCCCTTATGTCCGGGGCTACACACATGCTACAATGGCGGCTACAAAGAGTTGCGAACCCGCGAGGGGGAGCCAATCTCTAAAAAGCCGCCCCAGTTCGGATTGCAGGCTGAAACCCGCCTGCATGAAGCCGGAATCGCTAGTAATCGCGTCTCAGGATGACGCGGTGAATACGTTCTCAGCCTTTGTACTCACTGCCTGTCAGCCCAGAGGAGTCTCCTATACTTGAAGGCCTCAGATGAGGCTTAAAGTATGGGGGATGACTAGGGGTAAGTCATAACAAGGCACCGCTAGGGGAACCTGGCGGTGAAACAACTCTGATTTGAGTTTCAGTCTAAAATTTTAAAAATGAAATTTCAAACTCTTACCCATCCAGGCGATTAGAAAACTCAACCATGAAAATTTTAGTTGTAGAGGATGAATTTTTCTTAAGGACAATTTTAGAAAAAAAGCTTCAAGCTGAAGGATTTGAGACTGTTGTTGCCACTGACGGTCAAGAAGCATTAGAAAAAATTGTTTCTGAAAAGCCAGACTTGATTTTGCTTGATATAATTTTGCCGAAAAAAAATGGTTTTGAAGTTCTCGAAGAAATTAAAAGAGATCCTTATCTTGCTCAAATACCAGTTATTGTTGTTTCTAATTTAGGTCAAGAAATAGATATTGAAAGAGCTAAAAAATTAGGAGTTAATGACTACCTAATAAAAGCTCACACTTCTTTAGATTTAATTTCTAAAAAAATAAAAGAAATAAAAACTAAATTACCAATTTAAATTATAGTCAGGCAATATATTAAGATTAGTTCCAACTTCATAAATCCCTTCACTATTTCCTCCATCATTTGTATTAGAAGCGTTATTCATATACCTAGAGCTCTCAAGCCTAGCATTGAGCTCAAATTGCATTGAAGGTGTATTTGTACAACCATAAACATAATAACCAGCACCTGCAGGATCAGCTGGAAGCATTGAAATAGGTGAACCACCAGTTATCAGAGTAAAATTAATAGGTATCCAACCAGTTCCATTAATAGCTCTTGACGTTGAACTGACTATAGAAAAACCTGAAGGTAAATTACCAGGAGATACTCCAGGACGAGAAACATAAGCATTTGTACAAGTTCCTA
Organism: Patescibacteria group bacterium; assembly: GCA_030549895.1. Taxonomy (GTDB): domain Bacteria; phylum Patescibacteriota; class Minisyncoccia; order UBA6257; family HR35; genus JAUQQM01. Next base: position 3,032 of record JAUQQM010000003.1, read on the forward strand.
TAAAGGGTACTTCTACATCAGAAAGATACATAGTAATTGCCCTACTTAAAGCAGCAAGATCATTCATTCTTCTAGTATCTCTACCTCTTTTTAGAAGTTCATTTGGATTAAGAGCAGTAATTAATATTGTAGCTAAAATTACAATGATACCAATAACTACAATTAGTTCTACTAAAGTAAAACCTTTTTTTTCCATGATTTATAATAATTTAAAAGCATCAAAAGATGCTTCTAATTATTTTTATATATTATTATAATTATACCGCAAAATTTATAAAAAAAAATGAATTTGTGGATAATTCATTGGTCAGAAATTGGATTAAAAGGGAAAAATAGAAGTTTTTTTGAAAATAAATTAAAAGAAAATATTGAAAAACAAACTGGCTTTAAAGTTAAAAAAATAAAAGGAAGATTTATTGTTGAAGGAGACTTAACTGAGATGATAAATAAAATTCCTGGAATAAGTTATGGATTAAAAATAATTGGAGTTTTTGAAAAACCAGAAGAAATTGTCAAAAGTTTAAATTTCAAAGAAAGTTTTACTTTTAAAGTCATCACCAAAAGAGCTGATAAAGATTGGCCAGAGACTTCAATAGAAATCTCGAAAAAATTAATGAAACTCATTATGGAAAAATTTCCTTATCTTCAAGTTGATTTTAAAAATCCTCAAAAAAAGATATATGTCGAATATTTTGAAAAAAAATTTTGGGTAGGACTTGAAAAAATAGTTGGAATTGGTGGTCTTCCAGTTGGAAGTTCTGGTAAAGGCCTTTCTCTTCTTTCCTGTGGTTTTGACTCACCTGTCGCCAGTTTTTTAATGCTAAAAAGAGGAATGAAATTAGATTTTTTACATTTTTACTCTTACCCTCAAACTAGTCTTCTTGAAAAAGAAGCCGCTCTTGAAATTTTTAAAATTCTCTCGAGCTATCAACCACAATCTTGTCTTTATCTTTCAAACATCCTTGAAGTTCAAAAATATCTTTTCAATAATGTGCCTAAAAAATACCTTACCCTTTTTTATAGGAGAGTAATGTTTAAAATAGCAAAAAAATTAAAAGAAGAAAAAAATTTAGATGCTTTAATTACGGGTGAAAGTCTAGGACAGGTTGCCTCACAAACGATTCAAAATATCTTAGCTACAACTAAAGATTTAGATGTTTTAATTTTAAGGCCTCTTATTGGTTTTAATAAACAGGAAATAATAGATATTTCTTATAAAATAGGAACTGGAAAGATTAGTGAGAAAAATTTTCAAGACTGTTGCCTTCTTTTTAATCCTAAAAATCCTATCACAAAAGCAAGTTTTGAAAAAATAAGAGAAATAGAGTCCAGTCTTACAAAATTAGATGAGTTGATTCAAAAATCTTTTGAGGAAATTGAAGTTTACCACTGGCCAGGAAAGTAAGGTAAAAGTTTCATCACTCGTGCTCTTTTGACTGCTTGAGCATACCTTCTTTGATGTTTAGCACAAAATTGCGTGTATTTTCTGTGCTTTATTTTCATTCCAGCAGAAATAAATTTCTTTAAAATATCAACTTCTTTCCAGTCAGGTTCTTTTTTATTTTTACAAAACCAGCAATTCATTATACAAATTCAATCTTGGCAAGCTCACTTCCATCTTTTCTGAACTTGCCAAGCTTTATAACTCTCACATAACCGCCGTTTCTATCTTTATATTTTTCTTTCAGTTCATAAAAAACTTTAAAAGCTATTGGCTTTTTAAAAAGACTTAAAAGATACCTAAGAGATGAAAGTCCATTCCTTTTTGCTCTACTTATTATTTTTTCGATATAACTTTTTAAAGACTTTGCTCTAGTGACTGTTGTTGTAATTCTTCCATGTTCAATCAAGTTAGAAGCTAAAATCCTCATGAAAAGCTCTCTTTGATCTTTTTTTCTATGAAATTTTCTCTTTTTCATGAAATAAAATTATAACATATTAAGAAAAATCAAGAACAAATAGAAAACAAAAATAAAGTTAAAAAAAATATTTAGGTTCAAAATAAAATCCCTTAAATTTTTTATAAAATAAAAAACAAAAAAATTTAAAAAATTAACCAAGAGAGCAACATTTAAAATTTCAAAAATCTTTTCAGTTGGTCCAATTTCAAAAAAACCATTCAAAAAATTAAACCGAAGAGCCGCAATTCCAGGCTTAAAATTAAAAGAAAGAATTAAAATTAAAAAAAATAAAATTGCATTAAAAATTATTTTCCTCTTCATGCTTACTTATTTGACGGTGTTCTTGAAAAAGTTCTTCAAATCTAATTTGGTCCTCTTCTGCCCACAAAATCTTTTCTTCTTTTAAAAGTTCTTTAGTAAGCTCTAAAGGAAAACCATAAGTTGAGAAAAGTAAAAATGCTCCTTTCGCTTTATCTTGAATTATTCTTTCTTTTTCTTTTTCAAATATTTTTATTCCCCTTTCTAAAATAGCCTCAAATTTTTCTTTTTCTTCTTCAAAAACTTCATAAATTTTTTCAAAATTATCTATCTCAGGATAAGATAATTTGTAAAATTCAATTACTTTTTGGATCAAAATTTTATCTGATTTTGCTGGTAAATTAAGCTTTTTGAATTTAAAGAGAAATCTTCTTATTATTCTTCTTAAAACATAACCAGCTCCAACATTAGAAGGCAAAAGTCCATCAGCTATCAAAAAAACAATACCTCTTAAATGGTCTGCTAAAATTCTTTGATCTTTTATATTTCCTTGATTTTCTTGAGGAATTAATGGCTTTAAAACCTTAAATATACTTTCAAAAGCACTCGTCTGAAAAATTGTCTCTTTTTTCTCAAAAACTTTAAGTAATCTTTCATAACCCATTCCAGTATCAACTCCTGGACTTTGAAGACGTTCTAATGTTCCATCTGGAAAACAATAATACTCATTAAAAACTAAATTCCAAACTTCAATGCCATCTATATAAAACTCAACTGTTGGACCACATGGTCCTTCTTTGCCTGTTGGCCCCCAAAAATTATCTTCTTTAGAACATCCTTTAAGATGACTTTCTTGAAAACCAAGTTCTTTTAAAATTTTGTAACTTTCCTGGTCCTGAGGAATATTATCTTGGCCAACAAAAAAAGTAACGTAGTCTATTTTAAGATTAAGTTCTTTAACTAGAAAATCTAAAGCCCACTTAATAGCTGATTTTTTAAAATAACCAGAACCAGAAAAATCATCTGGATCATCACTCCCAATTGGACCAAAAGAAAAATTACCAAGCATCTCAAAAAAAGTAAGATGTCTCTCATCACCAACTTCTTCGATATCAGTTGTTCGAAAACATTTTTGACAAGAAGCAACTCTTTGAGTGCCAAAATCTTTTAAAGGGTCTTTTTTTAAAGTAAAATATTCTTTAAATTGCTGCATTCCAGCCGTGGTAAGAAGAACAGATGGATCATTTTTTGGTAAAAGAGAAGATGAGGCAACTATTTTATGTCCCCTTTCTTGAAAAAACCTTAAAAATCTTTCTTTTAGCTGAAAATACATATTAATCTGTTAAATTTTTATGGGGAAGCCGAGGAGTTCAAAAACTTTAATTTTTTCTTCTTTATTTTTAGCTTTAACAACCACATTTACTCCAAGACCAAAATTATAATGAACTCTCTCGGAAATTGTCTCTGGAAAAACACTTACCTCTCTAAAACCAAAATTCAAATTCCCTTCCTTATCGAAATGTTCTTTTCTAATTCCCTTAAAGTCTTTGTACCTTGGTAAAGCATAAATAAGGAGTCTGGCAAGAAAATCATACATTCTTTTTCTTCTCAAAGTAACTATTACACTTACTGGCATTCCTTTTTTAAGTTTAAAACTTGCAACTGATTTTTTTGCCTTTACAACTTTAGGCTTTTGGCCAGAAATCATTGAAAGAACCCAACTTGCTTCTTCAACGATTTTATCTGCCTGAGTAGGGTTTGAGGTCACAAGCTTTCCAATGCCAATATTAAGGACTACTTTTTCGATTTTAGGCAATTGAAGTTTATTTTTGTAATTAAATTCCTTTTGTAGCTTTTCTTCTAATTCTTTTTTTAAATCTATTTCCATGGTTAAGTTATTTTACTTTTACATTTTTTGCAGTATCTATATTTTTCTTCGCCCTCTATTAGAAAACCAACTCTTGTTGGTTTTTTGCAATTAGGGCAGATAAGTTTTACATTTGACCAAGAAACTTTTCGAGGAATAGCTACAATTTGTCCTTTTTCACCTGCTCTTTTAGGCTTTAAATGTTTTTTTACCAAATTAAGTCCTTCAACTATTACTTTTTGTTCTTTTGGAAAAACTTTAATAACCTTACCAGTTTTAAGCCTGTCTTTACCTTTTATCATTAAAACTAAATCTCCTTTTTTTATCTTTTGCATATTAGACAATTTCTTTTATCAGAACTTCATCAAAATAAAGTTTTGTTCCTATTTTTTTATGATATCTTGTCTTTGGTTTAAACTTACCAACAACTATCTTTTCTTTAATCTCTCTTATCACTTCACCAATAACTTTATTTGGAAGGTATGGTTGACCTATTTTCAGCTCTTCACCATCAAAAATAAGTAAAACCTTATCAAATTCAACAATTTTGTCTTTTTTATTCTTTATTTTTTTTATTTTTATTTTATCTCCAGGACTAACTAAAAATTGATTTCCTCCTGTCTCTATTATGGCTAACATGTTTTAGGAAATTTTTATTAAATTAAATTGATGAACTAAAATATCTATAGCCTGATTGTAAGCTTCGATTGGATCAATCGTCCCATCAGTTTCAATATAAATCTTCAAAAAATTATAATCTGTTCTCTCACCAATACGCATATTCTCAACTTCAAAATTAACCTTTCTTACTGGAGAAAAGATAGCATCCAAAAAAATAGCATCTGTCTCTGGAGAATTTTTTCTTATTTCTTCAGCGCTTACAAAACCAATACCTTTTTCAACTTTCATTCTCATTTTTAAAGATGCTTTCTTGTCAGTAAGTGTGGCTATATGAAGTTCTGGATTGACAATTCGGCAATTAGAAGGAACTGTAATGTCTCCTGCCTTTACTTCCACTTCTCCTTTTGCTTCCAAGTAAATTTCTTGTGGTTCAGAGGTAAGCATCTCTATTCTTACCTGCTTTAAGTTAAGAGTTATTTCTAACACATCCTCAAGAACGCCTGGAAGAGTAGAGAATTCATGCAAAACATTTTCTATTTTAACTGTGGTAATTGCTGCTCCAGGAATAGAAGAAAGTAAAATCCTTCTTAAAGCATTACCTACTGTTACCCCATAACCTGGATAAAGTCCTTTTATACCTATAAGAACAGAATTTTTTTCTCTACTTAAAAGTTGAATATTTTGAGCTATAAAAATTTTGTTGGTAATAATCTGATCCATAATTTAAAAATAAAACCAACAAAAGTTGGTTATCTTCCGTAAAATTCTACTATTAAAGAAAAATTAAACGGTAATTTTAATTCTTCTAAAATTGGCTCTTTAATAAGTTTTCCTTCTAATTTTTCTTTATCAAGCTCTAAAAATGACGGTGGTTTATATCTTTTAATTCTTTCCCTAATTCCTCCAAAAAGTCCATTTTTAAGACTTTGTGGTCTTATAGAGATAACATCGCCAATTTCTACCAGGTAGGATGGTCTATCAACTCTTTTGCCATTAACAAAAATATGACCATGAACAACTGCCTGTCTTGCCTGGGGTCTAGAACTAAAAAATCCTAATCTATAGACAATATTGTCAAGTCTTCTTTCTAAAATTTTAGCTAAGGCTTGAGGGGTTGGTTCTGGCATTTTCTCTGCCATAAGAAAATATCTTTTCATTTGTCTTTCTCTTAAAAGATAATAAAACTTTACTTTCTGTTTTTCAATAAGTTCTTTACCATATTCAGAAAGAAGTCTTATCTTGGCACCATGCTCTCCAGGTCTTGTTCTCCTTCTGGTAAGAGCACATTTAGGAGAAGCGCAACGATCATTGAGTAAAAGCTTCTGGCCATACATTCTACAAAGTTTACATTTATATTTCAGCATATTAGACTCTCCTTACTTTTGGTGGTGTTGGGCCACCAAAAGGAACGGGTGTAATATCTTCTATCATTATTATTGGAAGTTCTTTTGAAAAAAGCATTTTAAGAGCTGAATCCCTACCAGGACCAAAACCATTAACAAAGACTTTAATCTTTTCTATACTATAGTCTTTTAGTCTTTCAACTAAAACTTCAACTACTCTTGAACCAGCATAAGGTGTGCTTTTTTTAGTACCTTTAAAACCAATCTGACCAGTAGAAATACTTTCATAAACATTACCATTTTCATCAGTAAGAGTTGCAAAAGTATTATTCCATTTTGCTTTAATATAAATTCTGGCAACAGGTAAACTAATTTTTTTCTTCTTCTTTTCTTGGACCTGACTTGGTGTTTTTTCTTCTATACCACTAAGGGTTGTAACTCTTTTTTTACCCATGTTATTTCTTTTCTAATTTTCTTTTGCCAGAGGTAACAGTATGTCTTACATTACCTCTGACGGTTCGGGAATTTGTTCTTGTTCTTTGACCCCTAACAGGAAGTTTCTTCTGGTGTCTTATCCCCCGATAGCAACCTATCCTTATAAGTCTTTTGATGTTTTCTTGAATTTCCCTTCGAAGGTCACCCTCGACTTTAAATTTTTTTTCAATATAACTTTGAAGTTTATTAATTTCTTCACTAGTAAGTTGGGATGTTTTTTTATTTGGATCAATATTAAGTTCCTGAACTATTTTTTTTGCCAAAGAAAAACCTATCCCATATATATAAGGGAGAGCATAAATTATTTTTTTGTCTGGCAAATTAACTCCTACAATTCTTACCATGCTATTTAACCTTGTCTTTGTTTGTGTTTTTTTATTTTGCAAATAACATAAAGCCTACCTTTCCTTCTTACAATTTTACAATCTTGACATCTTCTTTTTACTGAAGAATGAACTTTCATCATTTCCTCCTTATAATCCTCCCCTTGTTAGGATCATAAGGACTAAGTTCTACTAATACAATATCCCCGGGCACAATTTTAATATAATTCAACCTCATTTTACCCGAAAGATAAGCCCAAATTTCTCTATCTCCTACTTTTACTCTAAAGGTAGTATCTGGTAAGCTTTCAATTACCTGACCCTCGACAATTTCTTTTTTTTTCATAAAGATATTAAATTATAACATAAAAATTTTAAAGTTATAAATTCAATTTTTTACCAGTTTTTTTTCTAAATTCTTCTATTTTCTTATGGTCCCCCTTTAAAAGTACTTTAGGCACTTTGAGAATTTTATCTAAAAATTTAACTTTCTGTGGTCTAGTATAGACAGGAAAAGAAAAATAACCTCTTTTCTCTTCTAAAGAATTTTCATTAATTACACCTTCTAAAGTTCTTGTGAGAGAATCAATCACAATCATTGCTGGTATCTCACCACCAGTCAAAATAAAATTACCAACAGAAAGTTTAAGATCACTAACCTTAGCTACTCTTTCATCAACGCCTTCATAATGACCGCAAATAAGAACAATCTCTTTGAATTTCTTTAATTTAGCTATCATCTTCTGATTAAAAATTTTCCCTTTAAGATCAAAAAATATAATTATTCTTTCTTCTTTCTTGTATTTTGATTTTTTAATTATCTTCTCGAGAGCTCGCAAAAATGGTTCTGGTTTCATGACCATCCCATATCCACCACCATAAGGTCTGTCATCTAAGTTGTCTTTGGTAAATTTTTTAAGATCGTGAATTTTTATCTTTATTATATTTTTATTTTGAGCTCTTTTTAAAATTGAAGTAAAAAGATAACCAAATGATTCTGGAAAGGCACTTAAAATATGAAAAGTTATTTTTGGTTCCTTCAAGTTTAGCTTTTAAGATCTTCTATAACTTCGTCGACAGACATTTTACTCGATTTTGGTTCTTCAACTTTAAGGTTAACTCTGGCATGATTCTTGAGTCCTATTGCTCTTATTAAAACTCTTAAGGCCTTTATCATGTTCCCTTTTTTACCAATTACAAGGCCAACATCATGAGGATTAACTTTTATAGAAAGCAATACACCCATTTCATCAATTTTTCTTTCTATTTTTATATCCTCTGGTTTTGTTACTAATGATTTTAGAATCGTTTCAAGTACTTCTTGATAAACTGGTTTTTCCATCATATTTGCAAGCGGCCGCTTTCTCGAAAAGCAACACCGCCTGATTCTCTTAAAAACTTGATAATGTTATATTATAACACACTGGAAAGTTCTAAAATATGCTTTTTAAGCATAGCACAATAACCCCATTCATTATCATACCAGGAAAAGACTTTGACCAAGTCACCATCAATAACTCTTGTAAGAGTAAGATCAATTATAGCTCCATAAGGCTCTTTTATAATATCAGAAGAAACAACAGGTTCTTTTACTATCTTTACGATCCCTTGCCAAAATTTTTCTACCTCTTCCTCAAAAATAGAATTAACTTCCTCGACTGAGGTTTTCCTCTTAACTAGAATTGTAAGATCTGAAAGTGAACCACAAATAACAGGGACTCTTATAGAAATACCATCAAATTTATTTTTCAAAAAAGGCAAAACTCTTACAGTAGCTTCAGCTGCACCAGTTGTTGAAGGTACAATATTAAAAGCAGCTGCCCTTCCTCTCCTAAAATCATTGCTTTTGACAATTCCATCAACAAGGCTTTGGGTATTAGTGTAAGCATGAATAGTCGTAAGAGATGCTTTTAAAATTCCTAATCTTTTCTCTATTATGGCTAAAACTGGATTTACTGAATTAGTGGTACAAGAAGCATTTGAAGTAATTAACTGATCTTGAAAAACAAACTCACCCAAATTTGGAGTTAAAGTTAAAATGTCATCTTTTGGAGGAGCAGTAAGAACAACAGCCTTAGCACCAGCTTTTAAATGTTTTTTTGCTTTTTCTTTTTCAGTAAAAACGCCTGTTGCTTCAACTACAAGGTCAATTTGAAGATCTTTCCAAGGAAGTTTTTCTGGATCTTGTTCTTTTAAAATTAAGATTTTTTTACCTTCAATTTTAAAATTTCCCTCTTCTAAGATGACTTCTTTTTCAAATTTACCATAAACAGAATCATATTTTAAAAGATAAAGAAGGTTTTCTGGGCTGGAAAGATCGTTTATAGCAATGAGGTCAATTCGAGGATCGTCAATCACTTGTCTAAAAAATATTCTTCCAATTCTCCCAAAACCATTAATTGCTATTTTCATTTTTTACTAAAACTGAAGAGGAACTAAATAAGTTCTTCTCTTCAGTTTTAAAATTTTCTAACATTTTAAACCTTAAAAACACCTCTTGTAATCTTTTTAGAGAATTCTCATAAGCATTTTGAGCATTTTTTAAATGATGGCCAACTTTGGTAAAATCTTCATTTAATTTCTCAAATTCTTTATTTACTCTTTGCATCCCCTCAAGAACTTCTTTTATATTTTTTTCTATTACCTGCCCCTTTATAAGAAGTAAGATACTTTGAAGATAAGCATAAAGAATGTTGGGTGAAACTGGAATAACATTTTTAGTGCGGCAATAATCAATAATTTCTTCTTTTTGCGTTAAAAGCCAATAATAGATAGCTTCAGCTGGAATATACATAAAAGCATAAGAAAGGGTTTTTTTGTCTGGTAAAATATATTTTTTAGCTATCTCATTTACTCTTTCTTTAACGCTTTTTATAAATTCTCTCTCGTACCTTTCTTTTTCTTTTTCATCTTGAGCTTCTATCGATCTTTTATAACTTTCTAAAGGAAATTTTGAATCAATAACAAGAACTTTATCTTCTAATTTGATAACAAAATCAGCAATTTGGCCTTCAAGAAAGTAATTTGCCTCCCAATAACTTTGTGGGAGATAATTTCTTAAAAGATCTTCAAGTAAAAATTCCCCAACATTACCTCTTATTTTAGGTATTTGAAAAAGCTCTTTTAAAGAAATAATATCTTGAGCTCTTTTTTGAATTTCTTCAAAAACACTCTGGGCTTGAGTTAAAGAAACTGAAAGACTCTTTTGCATTTCACCAAAATTCTTACTTAACTCAAAAAGACTTCTTTGAAAAGTATCTTGATGAGAAAGAAAATTTTGAAGAATTTCTTGCTTTAAAATAAAAAATTCATTTTTAGAAAAATCTGAAATTTGTTTTATTATCTCTTGGGTTTGTGTTTGTTGAGCTATCTTAATTTCTTTCTTTAAAATAATATAGACAAGAGCAAGTGCTAACAAAAAAAATATAAGATAAAAAATGTTCATACAAGAGCTGGTGCTAAAGAAACTAAATCATCATAACCCCATTCTTTAAACTCCCTTGGAATTGGACCAAAAATTCTTGTACCCTTTAAAGATTTGTCTTTATCAATAATAACTCCTGCATTTTCTGAAAACCTAATATAACTTCCATCTTTTCTTCGCCAAGGTTTTTTTTGACGAACAATAAGAACTCTAACAACTGTCCCCTTTTTAATTTCTGAGGTAGGAAGTGATTCTTTAACTGAACAAACAATAATATCTCCTATTTGAGCATATTTTTTCTTTGAATAGCCTGGGATACCAATACACTGAAGTTTTTTAACTCCAGTATTATCAGCTGATTTTAAAATTGTCCTGTGTTGAATCATATTTTTTCTCCTTTATAAAGCCAAACTTTAATACCAACAACTCCATAGGTACAATGAGCTTCATCTTGAGCGTAATCTATTATTGCCCTAAAAGTAGAAAGAGGAATTTTACCTTTTGGATCAGTTAACCACTCTGAACGAGCAATCTCAGCTCCATTAAGTCTACCAGAAATTTTCACTTTCACACCTAAAATCTCTTTGTGTTGCATTGCTCTTTGAATAAGTCTTTTCATTACTTTCCTTACTGGAATTCTTTTTTCAATTTCAAGAGCAGCAAGTTCTGCTAAAATAGCAGCATGAGTATAAGGTTTTTTAATCTCTCTAACATCGAAACTAACAATAGGTATTTTACTTTTATAAAATTCTTGAAGCATTGAATTTATCTTTTCTTTTAATTCTTTTAAATTTTTACCTTCAGGTCCAATAACAAAACCTGGTCTAGCTGTGTTTATGATGATATTTAGTTTTTCTTGGCCATGTCTTTCTATTTGGACATTTTCTATACCAGCTCGAGGAAACATTTCTTTTATTATCTTTCTAATTTTGTAGTCAATAAATAAATAAAAAGAAAAATTTTTAGGATCAAACCATTTACTTATCCAGTCTTGAGAAATACCTAATCTTAATGCTTTTGGATTAGTTTTGTGACCCATTTTAGGATTCAAATGTTTTTCTTCTAAATATCTTTGGAATAATTATACCAGATTTTGGTTTTTCTTCTTTTTGTTTAACCTGAGTTTTTTCATGATGTTTTTGCTCTCTTTCTTTCTTTTTAATTAAGCCTTCAATTTCTTTATCAGTTAGTGGTTTGTAGCCAGGAAGAGCAGAAAGAGTAAGGGTAATATGAGAACTTCTTTTTAAAATTAAACTTGCTCTTCCATAAGCTCTTGGAAGATATCTTTTAAGTCTAGGACCTTCATTTACAGTTAAGTTGCTTATGACAAGACTCTCTTCTGGAACTCTATGTTCCAGAGCAAAACTTATTTTACCTGAGTGAATCAATTTTGTTATTGGTTTTGCTGCTCTTTTTTTTACAACTTTCAAAATAGCTAAAGCCTCTGGAACTGTCTTTCCTTTCACCAGATCAGCTACTAATCTTACTTTTCTTGGTGCAATTCTTAGGTAATTTAATTTAAATGTTTTTTCCATAAATTAGCTTTGGGCTGCTTGTTGAGCAGCTTTTAATTTTTTCTCTAGTTCTCTTTGTTTTTTACCACCGTGCTTTATAAATTTTCTTGTTGGAGCAAATTCTCCTAAGCGGTGCCCAACCATATCTTCAGTGACTTTAACTTCTATGAAATTTTTCCCATTATGGACTAAAAAAGTAAGACCAACCATTTGAGGAATAATCATAGCTGCTCTATACCAGGTCTTTATGGCTACTTTCTCTCTTTCTTTTTCTGGAAGATTTTTCACTTTCTCTATTTTTTTTAAAAGTTTCTCGGGAACATAAGGCCCTTTTTTAATACTTCTTGACATACAAATAAATTATAACATAATTTTATTATGATTGAGGAATACCTTAAAAATAAAAATTTAATCTTGACTATAATTTTTATTCTGGCTATAGTCTCTTCTTTTAATATAGGTTTTATTCTTGGTTCAAAAATATTTAAAGAAGTACCAATTTTAGTTAACTGTCCATGATAGATATTTTGGGCTTAATCTTATTTTTTACTTTTGTAGTTTTTATCTTGTTTTTAAAATTCCTTGATTGGTATGAAAAATTCTGGGAAAGTTAATCTTCCGGTAAGATATTTACCTTTATTTTCGTTTTTATCCCATAAGGAAAGATTACTTCAACTTCGTGCTTACCAAATTTTTTTATTTTCTTAGGTAATGTATCTAGAGGAAAATCTCCAGGAAACTCTTTTTTTATTTCCTTTTCAAGACTCAAGCTATCTACTGAACCATAAGGTTGCTGGTCGTTTAACTTTTTAAGGTAAAATGTAAATTCCTTGCCCTCAAGTTTTAAAGCAAGTTTTTCTATTTTTTCTTTTTCTTCCTCTTTTTCTTTTTTAACTTTCTCTAACCAAACTTTGGAAGACTCATCCAAAAGTTTTGCTAGTTTTTTTGGTTTTAAATAATTTAAAAAATAACCAGGTTTTACATCTTTTACCTCATTTTTCCTTCCAAGTCCAGGAATGTCTTCAAGTAAAATTACCTTTACCATAGATAAATTATAACCTTTTAAATTTGATCTTGATTTTGTTTTTCTAAAGTTTTAATAAGATCCCAAATATCTTTCTGATCAAAAAAATTAACCATAACCTGAATTTTATCTCCTGATTTTTTAATTTCTATTTTTGTCTTTAAAATCTCTTCAAGTTTTCTTTTTAAAAACAAAAGTTCAGGATCTTCTTCGACTTTTTTTGAAACTCTAATTCTTTGAATCTCTTGAACAGGTACACCCTCAGAGATGATTCTTTCAAATATTTTTCTTTGAAGTTCGGGCTCTTCAATAGAAAGTAAAATCTTTGCATGAGCTTCTGATATTTTTCCTGCCTTAAGTGCCTCTTGTATTTCTTCTGGAAGTTTTAAAAGTCTGATTGTATTAGCAACATAAGATCTTGATTTTCCTATTCTTGAGGCTATTTCTATTTGAGTCATTCCAAACTCTTCCATAAGTCTAGCAAAAGCTTTTGCTCTTTCTATTGGATTTAAATCTTCTCTTTGGATATTCTCTATGATAGAAACTTCAAGTTTTGCTTTTTCAGAAAGTTCTTTCACTATAGCTGGCACTGTTTTTAAACCTATCATTTTAGCTGCTTGAAGTCTTCTTTCACCTGCCACAAGCTCATACCAAACATCTAGGCCATTTTCAGTGACAATTTCTTTTCGAGTAACAATTAAAGGTTCAAGAATACCAAATTCTTTTATTGATTCAGCAAGCTCTTTTAAAGACTCAGGATCAAAAGTTTTCCTTGGTTGATAAGGATTGGGTAAAATTTTTTCAACTTCTATATAGTAAACACTTTCCATTTTTAAAATTATAATATATTTTATGGAATTAAGGGAAAAAATAAGAAATTTTTGTATTATAGCTCATATAGATCATGGAAAATCTACTTTAGCAGATAGATTCTTAGAACTCACTGGCACTGTCGAGAAAGAAAAACTCCAGCCTCAGTACCTGGATCAACTTTCTGTTGAAAGAAAACATGGGGTGACAGTAAAAATGCAACCAGTAAGGTTAAAATTTAAAGACTATATCCTAAATTTAATTGATACTCCTGGACATAGTGATTTTTCTTATGAAGTCTCACGAGCTCTTATGGCTGTAGATGGGTGTCTTCTTCTTGTTGATGTAACTCAAGGAATTCAAGCCCAAACAGTTTATTATTTTGAAGAAGCAAAAAAATTAAAGAAAACTATAATTCCAGTAATCAATAAAATTGATTTAAAAACACCTGAAGAGAGTCTAAAAATAAAATTAAAAGAAATGACAGGAATTCAACCTTTAACTATCTCAGCTAAAACAGGAGAAGGAGTCGAAAATCTTTTAGAAAAATTGATAGAAATAGTAAATCCACCCGAAGAATTTAAAGAAGATTTAGCTTTAATTTTTGATAGTCATTATCAGGACTATTTTGGTGTAGTTTTTCATGTAAGAATTTTTGGAGGAACTTTCCAAAAAGGAGAAACAATTTTTTTACCTCACTTAAATGAAAGACTAAAAATAACTCAAGTAGGTCATTTTACTCCCCAAATGAAAGAAGCCGAAAAACTTTCAAGCGGTGAAATTGGTTATATTGTTTGCAATTTAAAAAAAACAAACCCCTATCTTGTTGGTGAGTCAATAACAAAAAATTCTCAAATTAAAAATATTTTTGAATTTAAAAAGCCACAAAATTTTATTTTTGCTTCGTTCTTTCCAGCAAAAGAAAGTGATTTTTTAAAATTCAAAGAAGTTATAGAAAAAATATGTCTTAATGATCCTTCATTAAGTTATGAAGAAATCTATTTTAAAAACTTTGGAAGAGGTTTTAAAATAGGATTTTTAGGGCTTTTTCATCTTCAAATAATAAAAGAACGAATAGAAGAAGAATTCAAGACGGAAATAATAATAACCTTTCCTCTTATTCACTATAAAGCTATTCTTAAAAATGGAAAAGAAATATATGTTTCTGAAGATCTGCCGCCAGAAAATGAAATTCTTAAAACTCAAGAGCCATGGGTAGAGGTATTTTTGATTACACCAAAAGAATATCAATCATCAATTTTTGAGTTAATAAAACAAAAAAGAGGTTTAATCTTAGAAAAAAATGAAATAGATAAATTAGAAATAAGATTTGAAATGCCTCTTGAAGAACTTATAACTAATTTTTATGATCTTGTAAAATCAAAAAGCTCTGGGTATGCTTCTTTCTGGTGGGTCTTTAAGGAATACAAAGATAAAAAAATAGGTAAATTAGACATTTTAGTAAATGGGACAAAAATTTTTAGCTTAATTGTAAGTGAAGAAAAAGCTCAAAAAATAGGAGAAAAAATTGTAGAAAAATTAAAAGAACTCTTAAGCCCAGAAAGTTACCCTCTAAAAATTCAAGCTTCATACAAAAATAAAATAATAGCAAGTAGAACTATACCAGCCTTAGCAAAAAATCCTGCAAGTTGGCTTTATGGGGGTGATAGAACAAGAAAAATGAAACTTTGGAAAAAACAAAAAGAAGGCCAAAAGAAACTTCAAAAACTAGCAAAAGGAAAAACAAAAGTAAGTCCAGAAGTTTTAATAAAAGTTTTTAAAGAAATTTAATTAGTTTATAATTTAATAATGATAAAAAATTTTTTCAAAAAAATCTCTAAAAAAGCTTTAGCTCATTGTGATATTCCCTGTGGTATATATGAACCAGTTATTGCCAAAATAGCTGCCAAAACAGTCTTAAGAATGTGCCTTCAATTAAAAGAAATACCTTTACCAGATGACCTTAAAAATAAAGATCAAATTTTAATTTATCTTAACCAGATAACAAGAAGGATAAATATAAAAGAAGAACATGCTGAAATTGTTAAAAAGGAATTAAGAATTCTTTGGGGAGATTTCTTTAAAAAAGAACACTTAGAAAAATATCCTGAATTAGTTGATCTTTTTTGGCAAGGATTTAAAATAGCATCAAAAGCAAAACAAAGTGTCGATCCTGAAGTAGCTCAAGAACTTTGCCAAATTGTTGACAAAATAGCTCAAATATTTTACCAGGTTAAAAATGATCCTCAAAGATATAATGCCTATCTTGAAATTACTGAAAAACTTTTCTAAAAAAATATTTTTCGTCAAAATTGAAGGCTTAAGTTGTTTTCCTGAAATTTTACCAGAAAAAATTTATCTTGTTCTAGATATCAAGCCAAAAATTGGTGATTTTATTGTCTTTAAAGATGAAAGAGAAATTTTTGTAAAAAAATTAAAGAAAATAAAAGATAACTTCTTAATCTTAGAAGATAGTTTCAAAAAAGAATATAAAATAGAAAGAGAAAAAGTTTTAGGAAAAATAGTTTTAAAAATTACCTAGTTGGTGGAGAAGAGGTTGGTCCTTTTATTCCATAACCAGGAGGGGTTGTCGGTGGTTTTATTGGTGGAAATTGCCCAGTCTTTTTTCTGGTAACTTTTACAGGCAAAAATAAAGAAAAAACAAGAGAAATTATCAAAATTAAAACCAAAAAAGCAAAAAATTTTCTCATTAAATTATTATAGCAGAGCTTGCTTTTAAGAAAATTTCATTTAAAATATATATAGCTATGTTAGATACTATTTTGAAATTTCATAAAAAACTAGATCTTAGAGTTGGCGAAATTGTTGAAGGTGAAGTTATAGAAAAAAGAGCTTCAGAAGTTTTTATTGATCTTGGAATTTTTGGAATTGGAAGAATATATGGACTTGAATATATGACAAATAAAGATATCATAAAAGATTTAGAAGTTGGGGAAAAAATAAAAGTAAAGGTTGTTGGACTTAAAGATAAATTTGGTTATATTGAGCTTTCATTTAGAGGAATTAAAAATATGATAGGTTGGGAAAGAGTAAAAGAAGCTTATGAAAAAAATGAAATTCTAGAATTAGAAGTAAAAGATGTCAATAATGGTGGTCTTATTGTAAATTGCTTTTCTTTAAAAGGTTTTGTCCCTGTTTCTCATCTTATGCCCCAATACTATCCAAGAGTTCAAGAAAATGAAAAAAACAAAATTGCTTTTTATCTTAGAAATTTAATTGGCAAAAAATTAAGATTAAGAATAATAGATTTTAATCCTGAAGAAGAAAAATTAATCCTTTCTCAAAAAGCAGCTGAAGAAGAAACTATTCAAAATTACCTTATGCAACTTAAAGTTGGTCAAATTGTCGAAGGAGTAGTTACGGGTATTAGCAAGTTTGGAGTTTTTATCAAAATAAAGGATTGGCCAATCGAGGGGCTTGTCCATATTTCTGAAATTCCTAGCCAAATAAAAGAAGAATTAAAAATAGGTTCTGACATTAAAGCTAAAATCTTAAAAATAGAAGGTAATAGAGTCTTTTTCACTTTAAAGTTTTCTGAACAAGTATGAAAAATATAAATTCTTTTCTTCAAGCATTTTTAATTGTCATCTCTCTTTTCTTGGTAATTTCAATAATTTTCAATTTCTTAACTCAAAAAGAAGTTAAAACTCAAATTTTAACTTTAAAAGAATTTAAAGAAATAATTGAAAATCAATCAAGTGCGATTGAAAAAATTGTAGTCTTCCCCCAAAAAATAAATGTTTTTACAAAAGAGAAAATTTTTGAACTACCAAAAGATCAAAATTCAAGTTTTTATGACCTTATAAGTCTCCTTAATATCGAAAAAGAGAAATTTTCATCAATCCCAACCGACTTTAGAGAACCTCAAAATATATCTTTAATTTTGAACATTATTTTAAATCTCCTTCCTTTTGTTATTCTTTTTTGGATTCTATGGTCGCTTTCTAAACAAACTCAAAAAGGTTCAATGCAAATATTTTCTTTCGGAAAATCAGGAATAAAAGTTTATAACCCAAATGATCCAAATAAAATTACTTTTAAAGATGTTGCTAATCTTCAAGAAGCAAAAGAAGAGTTAATGGAAGTTGTTGATTTTCTTAAAAATCCTGAAAAATTTCTCAATATCGGAGCAAAAATACCTCGAGGAGTTCTTCTTGTAGGACCTCCTGGCTCTGGAAAAACTTATCTTGCTAGAGCAACGGCAGCTGAAGCTGGAGTTCCATTTTTTTATATTTCAGGATCTGAATTTGTTGAACTTTTTGTTGGTATTGGAGCAAGTAGGGTTAGAGATGCTTTTGCTATTGCTAAAAAAAATCAGCCATGTATTCTTTTTATAGATGAAATTGACGCAATCGGAAAATTAAGAGGTGTAGGTCTTATAGGAAGTCATGAAGAAAGAGAACAAACTTTAAATCAAATCCTAGTTGAAATGGATGGATTTGAAAAAGAAACAAAAGTAGTTGTTCTTGCAGCCACAAACAGACCCGATGTTCTGGATCCAGCTTTACTTAGACCTGGAAGATTTGATAGAAAAATAGTTTTAGATCTTCCTGATATAAAAGCAAGAGAAGAAATATTAAAAATTCATTTAAGAGATAAAAAAGTTGGAAAGATAAATTTAAAAGAAGTAGCTCTAAGAACACCTGGTTTTTCGGGAGCTGATCTTGCCAATCTCTGTAACGAAGCTGCTATTTTAGCGGCAAGAAGAAATAAAGAATTTATTGAACAAAAGGAACTTCTAGAAGCTATCGATAAAGTAATTTTAGGACCAGAAAGAAAAACAAAAGTTTTCTCAAAGAAAGAAAAAGAAGTCGCTGCTTATCATGAAGCTGGACATGCTATTGTTGCTCATTATCTTCCTCACTCAAATAGAGTAGAGAAAATATCAATAATTTCAAGAGGAAGGGCTGGTGGTTATACTTTAAAAGTACCAAAAGAAGAAAGAAATTTTTATTTCAAAAAAGAATTTCTAGATGAAATAGCTTCTACTTTAGGAGGTTATGCAGCTGAAAAATTGATATTTTCTGATGTAAGTACTGGACCACATAATGATCTTGAAATAGCAACAGAACTTGCAAAACAAGTTGTCACTCGTTTTGGTATGTCAGAAAAATTAGGCCCAATTTCTTTAACTAGACAACAAAAAGAATTCTTTCTTACAAGTGATTATTCAGAAAAAACAGCTGAACTTATTGATGAAGAGGTAAAATCAATAATTAACCAAGCTCTAGAAAGAGCTAATAAAGTTCTTGAATTAAAAATAGATAAGCTTCATAAAGTAGCTAAAGTCTTAATTAAAAAAGAAGTTATTGAAAGGAAACAATTTGAAAGGTTAGTTGAAGATAAAAAAGGCTCTCTAAATATTTAAACTTGTGCGCCGAGCTGGATTCGAACCAGCGACCCCCGACTTATAAGGTCGGTGCTCTACCGCTGAGCTATCGGCGCAAAATTTAATCAAAAACAAAACCTCTAACACCTGTTCCAGCTGGTATTTTCTTTCCTAAAATTACATTTTCTTTTATTCCTCTTAATTTGTCAACTCTTCCTTCTATGGCTGCTTTTACCAGAACCCTGGCAGTCTCCTGAAAAGAAGCAGCTGAAAGAAAACTATAAGTTGTAAGAGCTGCTCTTGTAATTCCCAAAAGTATTTCTTTTGCTTTAATTAGTTTTAAGCCACTCTTTTTAAGTTCTTTATTTCTTTCAAGAATAACTGCTTTTTCTACAATTTCATTTTTAACAAATTCACTATCACCCGGGTCTATAATTTTAGCTCTTGAGAACATTTGTCTTATTATAACTTCAAAATGTTTATCATGAATCGTTACTCCTTGAAAAGTATAGATTTTTTTGACTTCGTTAAGGAGATATCTTATCGCAGCTTCTTTGCCTTTTAATTTAAATAATTTCTTTGGACTAAGAGGACCACTTGAAATTATATCTCCTTTATTTATCTGGTCTCCAGGCTTTACATTCAAGGTAAGAACAATAGGAACATTAATTGTAATTTTTCCATTATTAGTATTAATCAAAACTTTATAATACTTTGTCTCTTTTTTAATTTCTTCAATCTTTCCACTTACAGGACTAATAACTCCTTCATTCTTTGGATTTCTTGCTTCTAAAAGTTCTTCTACTCTTGGGATTCCTGTAGTAATATCAGCTGAACCAGCAACTCCACCTACATGAAATGTTCTCATTGTTAGCTGAGTACCTGGTTCTCCAATTGACTGCGCAGCTACTATACCGCAAGCTTCTCCTATCTTTATAGGTTTATCATAAGCAAGATCTAATCCATAACAAAGGGCACATATTCCATAAATTGATTTGCAAGTAAGAGGACTTCTTACTCTTAGGCTTTCTTTGCCTAAGCTTTCTATAATTTTTGCTTTTTCTTTAGTAATAAATTCTCCTACATCAACTATAATTTCTCCATCTTTTTCAATTCTCTCCAAGCTTACTCTAGAGTAAATCTTATACCAAAATGGTTCATTAACTTCTTTAGCATCTTGTTTTGTTATTATCCAACCAGTTTTATCTTTACAGTCAGCTTCAATAATTGTGACATCTTGAGCAACATCAACCATCCTTCTTGTAAGATAACCAGCCTTAGATGTTTTAAGAGCAGTATCTACTGTTCCTTTTCTAGCTCCGTGGGTTGAAACGAAATAACCTAAAGGACTAAGACCTTCTTTGTAATTTGACTTTATAGGAAGTTCTATTATTTCTCCTGCTGGATTAGTTACAAGACCTTTTAAAGAAGCCATTTGAGTTAGCTGTCCCCAGTTACCTTTTGCTCCAGCGTCTATCATAATTCTAGGAGGGTTAAAAATTTCTTTTTCAACTCTTTCTTTATACATATCATTTATCTTTTTTATAGCTCTTGAATAAATTTCTATCTTAAGTAGTTTTCTTTCTTCTTCGCTTATAAGACCGTTTTCAAAACTTTCTTCAATCTTTTCGATATCTTTTTCAATTTCTTTAAAGACCATTTCTTTTTGTTCTGGAAAACTTAAAAAGTCACTCACCGAAAGAGAAAGACCAGATTTTTCAGCATACTTAAAACCTAATGACTTAAGACTGTCAAGGACAAAGACAACAATTTCTAAATCATACTTATGATAAATTTCATCTATAAGCTCTATCAATTTTTTCTTTGTCATTACTTCATTTACAAAATCAAAATCAGCTGGCAAAATTTTATTGAAAATAATTCTGCCAACAGTAGTTTTTAAATCTTTTTGATTTTTAACTCTCTTAACTAAAATTTCTTCATGAAGGTTAATTTGCCCATTTTCATAGTAAAAAAGTGCTTCATCTTCGTCATAAAATACTTTTTCTTTCTCTGAAAAAGTCTTAAGAGTAAGATAGTAACAACCTAAAACAACATCTAGAGTAGGGACAGTTATTGGCTCGCCTGAGCCTGGTTTAAGAATATTTTTAGAAGAAAGCATAATCTCTCTTGCTTCAAGTTGAGCCTCATCAGTTAAAGGTAAATGAACTGCCATTTGATCTCCATCAAAATCAGCATTAAAAGCAGTACAGACAAATGGAGGAATTCTTATAGCTAGACCATCAACTAAAACTGGCTTGAAAGCTTGAATTCCTAAGCGATGAAGAGTTGGAGCTCTATTTAAAAGCACATACTTATCTTCAATTACTTTTTCAAGAGCAGCCCAAACTTCATCGCTTTTTGTCTCAATAATATAGTTTGCATGACTTGGATTGGTAGCTATCCCTCTTTCAATAAGTTCTCTTATAACAAAAGGTTTAAAAATTTCTAAAGCTAAAGTTTTTGGAAGACCGCACTCATAAAGTTTTAATTCAGGGCCAACTATAATTACTGCTCTTCCGGAAAAATCTACTCTCTTACCCAATAGATTTTTTCTAAATCTTCCTTCTTTGCCCTTTAAAGATTCTGCTAATGATTTAAGGGGTCTTTTTGTCCCTCCAGTTCTTTTTACAGCTTGAGTTTTTCTAATAGTATTATCTAAAAGAGCATCAACGGCTTCTTGAAGCATTCTTTTTTCATTTCTTAAAATTATCTCTGGAGCTCGAAACTCAATTAATTTTTTAAGTCTATTATTTCTGTTAATAACTCTTCGGTAAAGATCATTTAAATCAGAACTTGCATAAGTACCAGTCTCGAGCTGAATAGCGGGTCTGAGATCTGGTGGAATAACTGGAAGAACTGTTAAAAACATCCATTCAGGCCTTGTTTTATTTTTAATAAATCCTTTGATAACTTTTAATTTTAAGAGTAATTTCTTTTTCTCATTTCCTTTTGCTTTAGCGATTTTTTCTTCTGTTTCTTTTTTAAGTTTTTCTAAATCTATTTCTTCTAAAAACTTTACAATTGGCTCAGAACCAATTGAAACTTCAAAAATAGCACCAAATTTCCTTGAATACTCATAGTACTCAACATCCGAAAGTATAGATTTTACTTTTATTTTTTCCAATTCCATCATATTTCTATTGTAGATCTCTTTTATTCTTTCTCTTTGAGCTGGATCTTCGGTTTTCATCAATTCTTTAAATTCTTGATCTATCTTTTCTTTTACTTTTTGTTTTTCTAATTCGTTTACTTTTGTAATGATATAAGCAGAATAATAAATAACTTTCTCTAATTGCTGAACAGGAATATCTAAAATTAAAGAAATTCTAGAAGGAACAATTCTTAAAAACCAAATATGAGCAACAGGAATAGCTAAAGAAATATGACCCATTCTTTCTCTTCTCACATAATTAGAAGTAACCTCAACTAAGCATCTATCACAAACCATTCCTTTAAATTTTATTCCTTTTAATTTACCACAATAACACTCGTAGTTTTTTGTAGGACCAAAAATTCTTTCAGAAAAAAGTCCATCTTTATCAGCTTTTTGAGTTCTATAGTTAATAGTTTCTGGTTTTAAAACTTCACCATAAGACCAACTTAAAATAGTCTCTGGTGAGGCAATAGTAATTTTTAATGATTTAATTTCTCCTTTCATGTTTTAACTTTTTTAACTTTTTCTTCAGTTTTAACTTCTGTACCAATTTCAACTTCAATATTAAAGCCTAATCCTTTTAATTCTTGATAAAGAACATTAAAAGCTGCTGGAACTGCGGAAATTTTTATTTTTTCACCTTTAATAATAGAATTGTAGGCTTGATTTCTACCAATAACATCATCTGACTTTATAGTTAACATTTCTTGTAAAGTAGCACTTGATCCATAACCCTCTAAGGCCCAAACTTCCATTTCACCCAATCTTTGACCTCCGCCTCTTGCTCTACCTCCTAATGGTTGTTGAGTAATTAAACTGTATGGGCCAACGGATCTTGCATGAATCTTGTCTTCAGCCATATGAATTAATTTATACATATACATATAACCAACAGTAACTTTTTGATCGTATTTTAGACCAGTTTTACCATCATAAAGATCAAATTTACCATCTTCACTAAATCCTGCCTTTTTTAGTTCTTCTTTTAGTATTTCTTCACTTATTTTTGACATAACTGGTATGGTAAATGATGTATTTTTCTTTTTAGCAATCATCCCAAAATGTGTTTCAAATAACTGACCAATATTCATTCTACTTATAATACCTAGAGGATTAAGAATAACCTCAACAGGAGTACCATCAGGTAAAAATGGCATATCTTCCTCAGGAACAATTCTAGAAATAACTCCCTTATTTCCATGTCTACCACAGAGTTTATCTCCAACCTGTATTTTCCTCAATTTTGCAATTTTAACTTTTATCCTCTTAATAACATCTGTCTCTAAAGGATCGTTTCTGTCTCTTGAAAGAATGTTTATCCCAATTACTCTTCCGTCTTTACCATGCTCTAAAACAAGAGGTGTTGGTTTTATATCTGAGATTTTTTCACCAAAAATAGCCTTAAGAAGTCTTTCTTCTGGAGAAAGCTCCACTTCTTTTTTTGGAGTAACTTTACCAACTAAAATATCCCCTGCTTTAACAAAAGTTCCAATCTTAACAATCCCATTTTCATCTAAATTAGCTAATTTTGCTTCTGGAATTCCTGGCATATCATAAGTTACCTCTTCTGGACCGATTTTTGTCTCTTTTACATCACAATAGAAATCTTCGATAGAAATCGTTGTAAAATAATCTTCTTTGACTAATTTTTCAGAAATTATGATTGCATCTTCAAAATTAAGTCCTCCCCATGAAAGAAAAGCAACCAAGACATTTCTTCCTAAAGCAATCTCACCTTGATAAGTGCCACTAACATCAGCTAAAACCTGACCTTTCTTTATATTCTGCCCCTTTCTTACAATTGGTTTTTGATTAATACAAACATATTGATTTGTCTGTAAGAATTTTTTAAGAAAGAAACTAAGGGTTTTACCACTTTTAGTCTTTAAAACTATTTTATTTGCATCAACTTCACTAATAGTTCCATCTTCAGGAGCAATGACTAGCCAACGAGTGTCTCGAGCTATTTTTTCTTCAAGTCCAGTTTTGACAAAGGGTGGTTCGGATCTTATGGGTGCAACTGCTTGTCTTTGCATGTTAGCTCCCATCAAAGCACGGTTAGCATCATCTTTTTCGATAAAAGGAATTAAAAGCGGAGATATTGAGAAGAGTTGATAAAGAGATACATCTATTAAAGTAACTTCTTCGGCTCTTACTGTTTTAGGTTGGCCATAAGCTCTTGCCTCAACGTAGTCTTGAACTATATAGTCATCTTCAATTTCAATTGCTCTATTAGCAATCACTTCATTTTTTTCTTTTTCAGCTGTAAGCCAAACAATTTCATTTGTAATTTTTCTATTTTTTACCCTAAAGTAAGGGGTCTCTAAAAAACCTAATGTTTTTTGAGGCCGAGCATAAAAAGCAAGATAGGAAATCACACCCACATTTTGACCTTCAGGTGTTTGAATAGGACAAATTCTGCCATAGTAACTTGGATGAACATCTCTAATCTCAAAACCAGCTCTTTCTTTAGATACTCCACCAGGACCGCCAGTTGTCATCCTTCTTTTATGCTCAATTTCTGCTAAAACATTTGTTTGGTCTAAAAATTGAGATAGAGGAGAAAGAAGGAAGAATTCTAAAACAGCTGAAGTTAGGTCTTTTGGGTAAAGAATTTTTGCTGGACTTATTGCTTCTTCTCCTAAAATATTTATTTTGTCCTTCATTCTTTTTATTAATCTTGTCATTCCTAACCTGAACCTATTTTGAACAAGTTCACCAACAGATCTTACTCTTTTGTTTTCCAAAGAATCAATATCATCTCCTTTAGATTTGGGATTATTATTAAGATTTATTATTTCTTTTACAATCTCAATAATATCTTCAAGTTCTAAAAATAAACTTGTGCTTTCTCTGTTAAGTCTTTTGTTAATTTTATATCTACCAGGGTAGGAAAGATCATATCTTTGTTTTTCTTTAAAGGTTGTTTGAAAGAATTTTATAGCATTATCTAAAGTTGAAAGTTCTAGTGGTTTTAACTTATGATGAATTTCTATAAGAGCTTCATTAGTATTTTGAGTGTTATCTTTTTTAAGGGTGTTCTCAATATAGCTTATTTCCGAAATATCCACATCTTCAAAAATCTTTGTTAAAGTTTGATTATCTTCAACGCCAAAAGCTTTAAGCAAAACTGTCACGGGCACTTTCTTTCTTCTGTCTATTTTTACTGTAATTATATTATTAAGCTCAGTTTGGAACTCTAACCAAGCTCCTCTTAAAGGGATTACACTTGCGCCAAAATAATTTCTGTCCCCATATGGAATACTTGAAAAATAAACTCCTGGTGATCTTACTAACTGATTTATAATTACTCTTTCAACACCATTTAAAATAAATGTACCTCTTTCTGTCATTAAAGGAATTTCTCCAAAATAAATATCTTGAGTCTCACTTTCTCCTGTTTTAAGATTTGTCACTCTTACCTTTATTCTAAGAGGCGCTGTATAAGAAACTTCTTTTTCAAAAGCCTCTTCCTGACTTCTAAACGGCTCCCCTATACTGTAAGAGAGAAACTCAACTTTAAAATTCTCCTGGCTGTAGTCATATGTTGGAGTAAATTCTTCTAAGATTTCCTTGATTCCTTCAGTTAAAAACCAATTATAACTTGAAAACTGTATATCTAAAAGGTCATCGGGCAAAAAAGGGCTTATTTCCTTTATTTTTTTTTGGTCAGAAATCATAAAATAAGGGCCTTTTTATTTATTTTTGCCCCCTTTTTTTAAAAATAAAACATAAATAGGGAAATTAAATTATACTTAAATTATATTCAAATATTTACTTTTGTCAAGTTTAAAATTAGCCTAAAAGGATTTTGCCTTTTTTTTGAAAGACTTCAAAAAATTCTGGAAAACTTTTAAGACTGCTGTCTTTTTCCAAAATTTCAAGAGCAGCTTTTCTTGCTACCTCCATTAATTCTTTATCATTTAAACCTTCAATAACAATATCAGGAAGACCTGACTGAGATTTGCCAAAAAATTCTCCTGGACCTCTTAATTTAAGATCAATTTCAGCTAGTTCAAAACCATTATTTACAGTTTTTATTGCTTTTAGTCTCTGATAAGAAGATTTTGTAAGTTTTTCTACAAAAAGAAAAGCAAAACTTTCTAGACCTTCTCGAGAAAGTCTTCCTATCATCTGATAAAGCTGAGCCAAACCAAATCTTTCTGAATTTTCAATTATCATTAAATTAAGTTTTGGCAAATTAACGCCTACCTCTAAAACAGAAGAAGAAACAAGAATTTGAATCTTACCTTCAATCATATCTTTTATTACATTTTCTTTTTCTTCGGCTTTCATTTTACCATATAAAATCCCCACAGAAAAATCTTTAAAAATCTCTTTTATCTTTTTGTACTCACTTTTTACAGCCCTTAATTCTTTTCCTTCTTCAACGCGAGGGCAAATAACAACAAGTTGAAAACCATCTCTAAGTTTTTTCTCTACTAAACTATAAACTTTTTTCCTTTGATCAGGGCCAATAATAAAGATTTTTACTAAAAAGGGATATGGTCTTTGTTTTAAAAGCGAGACATCAAGATTACCATAAAGAATAAGAGCTATTGTTCGGGGAATGGGTGTGGCTGTCAAGGAGAGAAAATGAGGAAATATCTCTGGATGATCTGCTTTTTCAATTAATTTTACTCTTTGCTCAACACCAAATCTTTGTTGTTCATCAACTATAATTAAGCCAATTTTTTTAAATCTTATATCCTCGCCTATTAGGGCATGAGTTCCAATAATGATGTCAATTTTTTTCATAACTACATTTTCTAAAAACTTCTTTCTTGAAATCTTTGTCCAAGCATTACCAAAGCCAAATAAAGTTTCTTTTGAAGAAATAAAACCAATTACAAGGTTAAATTTTGAAAATCTTGAAAGAAAATTCAAAAAATGTTGTTTGGCTAAAATTTCAGTTGGAGCCATAAAAACAACTTGATATCCATTTAAAGCAACATTTAAAGCTGCCATTTGACTTAAAATAGTTTTACCTGTACCAACATCGCCCTGTAAAAGTCTTCCCATAGGTTTTGTCTGAGAAAGATCTTTTTTGATTTCCTCCCAAGCTTTTTTTTGATCATCAGTAAGATCAAAATCTAAAATTTCTTTTGTTTTTTCTTCAAATATTTTTATTTGAGGAGCTGTCTTTTTTTCTAGGATTTTTTCTTCTTTTAAAATCTTAAGATGAAAAATTAAAAGATCTTGAAAAATAAATCTTTTCTTACTCTTACTTATGTCCTCTTCATTTTCGGGAAAATGAATTTTCTTTATTGCCTCAGAAAGAGAAATTAGATTAAATTTTGAAATTATAAAATCTGGTAAAAACTCTTTAACTTCACTCCAGTTAAGGTTATTTAACACCTCAAAGATTATCTTTCTTATAAATTTTGTCTTCAAGTTTCCTATACTTCTGTAAACTGGAACAATTCTGGCAACATGGAGATTAAATTTTTCTTTTAATTGTGTCTGAAGAGGAGACAAATGAAGACCAAAGCTATTTTTAACAACTTTGCCAGCAATTATTATTTCTTTATCCTTAAAAGAAGTTACATATCTTTGTCCAAACCAGATAACTCTAATTGAACCACTCTCATCAGTAAGAAGTCCTTCAACTACAAAAAGTTTCTTTTTACCTATCCTATAAGCTTTAACAGTCTTTAAAACTCCATAGACAGTGGCAATTTCTCCTAATTTTAATTCATTTATTTTTTTTACTTTACTAAAATCATCGTATCTGAAAGGAAAATAATAAATAAGATCTTCCACTTTAGAAATCCCCTCGTCAGAGAAAATTTGAAATATTTTCGGACCAACTCCTTTTACAAATTGAATTGAAGTACCTAAAGAATACTTCATAAGTTAAATTTCATAATCTCGAGGTTAAGATTTGAAGAAATGTTTTTCTCAAATCTTTTTGGATTTTCATTAATAAACCAAAGATAAAATTTTTCGTCTTTAAGAAATTTTCCAAAGCCATTATTTTCTATTATATTTAAAGCTAAATTAATTTCAAAAAGAGTGTAATTTAAATCTTTAACAATAAAAGGATTAATAATAAAACCTGGGGGTAGTGATTTTTCTTTAGAAAAATCAAACCCAGGAAGACCGCATATCCAAATGCCAAGAGCATTATGAAAATGCTTTGGTCTTTTAAGATTTATCTTTCCAAGAAATTCCTTTCCATAAGTTTTAGCTAAATCTTTTGTAAATTTTTCAGCAAATTCATCTGGATTTTCTTCTAGATTATTTTCTTTTATAAAAAAGTTAATAGCACCACATTCTTGATGAAAATAAATACCATCAAAAAGATCCCAATTAATTAGGTTTTTATCCTTTACAAGTACGCCAGAACCAGCAAGATGAAGACCTCCAGGTGTGCCTTCATCTATACACCTTAGGTTTCTGTCATTCAAAAATAAAATATCTTTCTTTTTTTCGAGAATTGCTTGAAGTTTTTGCTTCTCAACAAGTTTTGAAAGGGATCTAAACTCTTTTTCAAATTTTTCAATTTTTTCCATAAATAAAAATTATACCTCTGAAAGTTCTTTAAGAACTTTTTCTAGTTCTTCTTGAAAAATTTTTAAAATATTAGAATCTTTCAAAAAAAGAATTTTCTCAACAAGAAGATTAAAGATGATTTTCTTTTGTGATTCCTCGCTTAAATTATTCTTAATTATTTCATTTTCCTTAAAACTTGACACTTCTTCTAAAATTCTCTCTAGTGGATTTGGCTGGTTTAATTCTTGAAGCCTTTTTTCCACTCTTTCTCCTAAAATTTCAAAAAATTTCTCTAATTCCTCTTTATCAAGACTTTCTATAATTTCTTTTAATTCTTCTAAATTTAACATTTTTTTATTCTTTAGCTTTAACTATACTCTCGAAAATATGTCTATATAATTTATAGCCCAAATCAAGTACTTTACTAGCTCCAAGATAAAATAGTACTCCTAAAAATGAAAGAAAACCTTTTAATCTTTTAACTGTTAAGCTTTCTTCTCTTTCTTGACTTTTTTGATCTTCTTGATCTTCTTTTTTAATTAATCCTTTTAATCTCTTTTTTATTGATTCAATTATTTTACTTTTTTGTTTCTTTTTACCATCTTCTTTCTTTTCGGTAGTACCTCCAGCGGCTTCTAGCGTTTTTGATTGTTCTTTTTCAACTTTTTTGGAAATATTTTCGGTGTTTTTGCTAAAGTTTTTGGATTCCATCCCCTCCATAATATTTTATTTGTGGAGGTGGCGGGAATTGAACCCGCGTCCAGGAAAAGTAGGTTAAAAATTCTACGGGCGTAGTGAGTTTGGATACTTTTACAGGTGAAAAACTCACAAAACCCTGTAAAAGTTTACGGTTGGAAGTTTTAGCAAAACTGAGCGCCGTAAAACCACTCAGTTTTGCTTGCAAGGAATTTAAAAAATTCCTTGCCTTGAAAATTTTTTTAAGTTAAGCGTAGACGGCAGTTTCTTAAGCCACTTTGAAGGCGTGGCGACCTTCCCGCCTTTTTAACCTATACTTTTCCTGTCGAATCCTTTCACCCCCTTTTTAGTTACTGAGGTGGCCCATAAGCCGGCTTCTGTTTATGAGACTATAACTCTGGGTTAAAAATTACTTTTTAACTCAAGCGGCTCGTAGCTTAAAAGCTACACGGCCTTGCACCCAAGAGCTAGGAACCAAAAGCTTTAGGTCACCCTAAAGCTTTCATCTAATAACCAAGAAAAGATTTTCTTGGCTATTAGATACGTTTCACTTTACTTCGTCTCTGTGGTCCCTAGAAAAAATTACTTTTTTCTGGCTTTCGCCAGCTCCAAATGGGTGGCCGGACTTTCCTCCCTTTAAAGGGCAGTCTCTTGGGCCACCTCTTATTAATTATATCATTATTTTTAATTCAGTCAAAATTTTCAATTAATTTTCTTATAGTTTTACTTTCAACTTGTCCTATCAAACTTAAAGAGAGTCTTTCTTTTCTAAAAACTTCTCTTGCTAAGTTAATTAAGTCTTGTTTTTTAATCTTCTTAATTCTTTTTATTATCTGGGTTGGTTCTTCTATTTTACCTTTTAAAAATTTACTTAAACCATAAAATCTAGCAAGATCATCTGAAGTTTCCAAACTTAAATAAAATCTTCCTATAAAATTTGAAATAGCCCTTTCAAGTTCTTCATCAGATATTTTTACTTTTGTTTCTTTATAGACATTCAAAATTTCATTTAAAGCCTCAAGAAAAAGTTCATTTTTAAGACCAGCAAAGGTAGCAATAAATCCATGATCAGAAAGTCCTTCATTTTCGGTTCTTATATAATAAGCAGCGCCCATCTTTTCTCTTATTTTTTCAAACATTCTTGAGCTCATCATTCCACCTATAAGGTTTGCAAGAATTTCTAATTTCTCAAATCTTAAATCATTTAAAGGAAAACCTAAAAATCCAACACCAACATGAATCTGATTTGTTTGTTTTTTATGAATTATAAAGTTTGGGAGCTTTGGTTCCTTAAAAACACTTTTTAAAGATCTTTCTCCTTGTCTTACTTTTGAAAATTTTTCTATAACAAAATCTATGCTTTTATTTTTTATATTACCAGCAACTACAACTAAAATATTTGGAGCAGTGTAAATCTTTGAATAAAACTTCAAAATATCTTTTCTTTTTATTTTTTTAATATTTTTTTCGCTACCACTTATTAACCAACCAGCTGGCTGATCTCCGTAGAGTGCTTTTAAAAATAAATCTTGAATATATCTTGCAGGAGTATCTTTGTACAAATTTATTTCTTCTATAACAACTCCTTTTTCTTTTTCTATTTCGCTTTCTGGAAAAATTGGGTTAATTAAAATATCGCTTACAAGAAAGACAACTTTAGGAAAATTTTCAAAACTTGATTTTGCATAATAACCTATATATTGATAAGAAGTAAAAGCATTATAATCAATCCCTATCTTATCAAATTCTGAAAGTAGCTCTTGATAGCTAGGAAAGTTTTTTGTTCCTTTAAAACATAAATGCTCTAAAAAATGGGAAATACCATTATTTTCTTTATTTTCATACTCAGTACCTCCCCTTACTAAAACGAGGATTGTTACTGTGGGAATATCTTTTTTTATAAAAAGAAAATTTAACTTGTTCTTAGTTTTTTCTATAACCATAATTTATCTTGAATAAAGACCATAAAATTCTCCTTCAGCTATAATTTTGTCTTTTAAAGAAGAAAGGACTTCTTCTTTTTTACTTCCACTAGGTAAATTAAGATAAGAATTTATAGCGTAAAGTTTAAAGTAATATCGATGAGCTTTACCTGGTGGGGGGCAAGGACCACCATAATTTATTTTGCCAAAATCATTTAAGCCCTCCCGTGGAGCTTTAAAACCTTCTTCTATAAAATTTTTTGGCTCAATATTCCAAGCTAACCAGTGCAGAAAAAGACCTTGAGGAGCATCATAATCTTGAACTAAAATAACTAAACTTTTGGTTGTTGGTGGTAAATTATCTATATAAATTGGTGGACTTAAATCAAGACCATCACAAGTATATTTCTGAGGAATAAATTCTCCATTTTTAAAAACTGATCTTGCATTTAGAGTTTGTAATTCCTTTTGCTTTATTTTTTTTAAAAAAATACTTCCTCCAGTAATTATAAGTAAAAGAACTAGCACAAATAAAATTTTAAGCTTCATAATTAAAATTTAACTTCTGGCTTTTGTTCTTCCTCTTCGGGGATATCAAAAAATTGTTCCTCTTTAAAATTAAAAATTAAATTCAAAATATTATTTGGAAAAATATGCAAAAATGTATTGTAATCTAAAACTGTCTGATTATAGAATCTTCTTGCTGCTTGAATTTTATCTTCAGTGAGGGTAAGTTCTTTCTGAAGTTCGAGAAAATTCTCATTTGCTTTAAGGTTTGGATAATTTTCAACTAAAAGGAAAAGTTCTTTTAAACCTCTTACAAGTTGAGTTTCGTTTGCTGCTAGCTCTTCTTTGCTCTTACTTGAGACTGCCATATTTCTTGCCTGAATAATTCTTTCTAAAGTTTCTCTTTCATGGACCATATAACCTTTTACACTGTTTATTAAATTCTCTATCAAATCATGTCTTCTTTTAAGCTGAACTTCAATATCAGACCAAGCTTCTTTTACTCTAAACCTTCTCCTTACTAGGCTATTGTAAGCAAAAATAACATAAAGAACAATTACTAAAATTGTGGCTAAGAGAATTTTTTCAATCATTTTTATTTAGTCTTGACTCAAGAATCTTGAGCCCATTAATATCTAATAAAAGATATTTATGGCAAAGTATATCTTTAAGGTTAAGATTTCTAACTTCAGTTCCAAAAACTTTTTCGATATTTCTTGTACCTTTTATTAAGTTTTTTTCTTGATCACAAAAACCAATGACCGCACTTTTAATATTTAATTTTTTTAACAAATCACTAATTTCTTTTGTTTTTGGTTTTAGAGGCAAGAAATCTTCAATTATCTTAATCTCCCCATCTTTTGCTTTTTTTGTAAGAGCACTTTTTAGAGCATTTAATCTCATTTTTTTAGGAACTTTAAACTCATATATTTTCTCATTTCTTGGACCAAAAGTTACTCCTCCACCTTTCCAAAGAGGAGATCTAATAGAACCATGTCTTGCTCTTCCAGTTCCTTTTTGAGGCCATGGTTTTTTACCACCACCCCTAACTTCACTTCTTGTTTTTGTGTGAGCCCAAGGATAATGAGTTTTGGCTAAATAATAACGCCAAACTTGATGAATTAAACTTTCATTATAAGACGTATCGAAAGGAAATTCTATTTCTTTTATAACTTCACCTTGTAAATTGTAAACTGGGAGTTTCATATTTTTATTAGTTTACCTTTTTGGGTAATATAACTTGGTCTTATTTCAACTAAAGTTCCACGAGAACCAGCTACAGAACCTTTAACAGCTATTAAATTGTTTTCCTTATCAACATCAACAATTTCTAAATTCCTAATAGTTATTCTTTTATTTCCCATCCTTCCTGCCATTTTTCTTCCTTTAAAAACTCTTTGAGGATATGATGGACCAATCGATCCTGGATGACGAAGTCTATCTTGTTGACCATGAGATTTCGGTCCACCTTTAAAACCATGTCTTTTTACTACTCCTTGAAATCCTTTCCCTTTTGAAATGCTACTAATTGTAACTTTTTCTGGTAAAAAAGAAACATCTATTTTATCACCAACTTTTATTTCTTTTATTTTCTCTAAAAGCTCTTCAGGAAATCTAAATTCTTTTATAAATCTAAACGGGGGATGGGTTTTTGTTTGTTTTTTTAATCTTTCAAAACCAAGTTTTAAAGCAAGGTAAGGCTTTGTCTTAATTTCTAAGACCTCAGCCGGTCCTGCCTCAATAATTGTCACTGGCAATACTTTTCCATCTTTAAAAATCTGACTCATACCAATTTTTTTACCTAACAAGAACATGTTTAAATAACTTCTATTTCAATTTCAACTCCAGCTGGTATAGCAAGATCTTTTAAGATTGAAAAAATTTGAGGAGTAGGTTTGATGACATCTATAATTCTTTTATTAATTCTAATTTCAAATTGTTCTCTTGAATCTTTATAAATAAAAGGGGACCTATTAATAGTAAATCTTTTAATCGATGTTGGAAGAGGTATTGGACCTTTATACTCTACACCGAATCTTTTAAGAATATCAATAATCTCTCGACAGGAATTATCAATCAGTTTGTTGTCATAAGATTTTAATTTAATCCTAATCATTAAAACCTTTTATAAAAATTTAATTTGTATTTACTTTATTATTTTTGTTACTACACCAGCACCAACTGTTTTTCCACCTTCTCTTATAGCAAACCTTTGACCAACCTCAAGAGCTACAGGATAAATTAAAGTAATTTTAAGGCTAACATTATCACCTGGCATCACCATTTCAATTCCTTCTGGTAACTGAACTTCACCGGTGACATCTGTTGTTCTGATATAAAACTGAGGTCTATATCCAGAAAAGAAAGGAGTATGTCTTCCACCTTCTTCTTTTGTAAGAACATAAACTTCTGCTTCAAACTCCCGATGAGGAGTAACAGTACCTGGTTTAGCAATAACCTGTCCTCTTTCAACATCTTCTTTTTTAATACCTCTTAAAAGTAAACCAACGTTATCTCCTGCTCTAGCTTCCTCTAATGTTTTGTTAAACATTTCAATACCGGTAACAACAGTTTTTTGAGTTTCTCTTAAACCAACAATTTCTACTTCTTCATTTAGTTTTAAAACACCTCTTTCAACTCTACCAGTCACAACTGTCCCACGACCTTCTATTAAGAAAATATCTTCAATAGGCATTAAAAATGGTTTATCTATTTCTCTTACTGGCTCTGAAAAATAATTATCAATAGCATCTAGCAGTTCTAAAATACTCTTAGCGTAAGGATCATCTAAAGATTTAGCCTCTAAAGCTTTAAGAGCTGAGCCTCTAATGACAGGAATTTCATCTCCAGGAAATCCATATTTTTTTAGAAGTTCTCTTACTTCAGCCTCTACTAAATCTACAATTTCAGGGTCATCAACCATATCAATTTTATTTAGAAAAACTACTATTGAAGGAACTCCTACCTGTCTTGCTAAAAGAATATGCTCTCTTGTCTGAGGCATAGCACCATCAGGAGCAGAAACAACCAAAATAGCTCCATCCATCTGAGCCGCACCGGTTATCATGTTCTTGATATAGTCAGCATGTCCTGGACAATCTATGTGAGCATAATGCCTCTTTTCAGTTTCGTATTCTGAGTGATGAATGTTAATAGTAATACCTCTTGCCTTTTCTTCTGGAGCATTGTCAATCTCTTCAACGGTTTCTGCTTTTTCTATAAGACCTTTTAATTTTAAAATATATTGAATTGCTGCTGTAAGAGTAGTTTTACCATGGTCAACGTGGCCAATTGTTCCAATATTAAGGTGTGGTTTTTTTCTTTCAAATTTTTGTTTTTCTGCCATAATAATTAAATTTAGATGCCATCAATGATGGCTTTTAATGTTAATTTTATAAATTATACCACAAAAACTAGAAGGCGCAATGAAATTAAGGGTTGCTTTTTAAAATTTTTAATTTAAAATTATATTTATGGAAAATTTAAGGTTTTACGAAGTAGGTATCTGGACTGAAGAAAACTCGCCCGTAAAAGAAAAAATAAAAGAGTTTTTTGTAGAGATTTTAGAAGAAAAGATATTAAAAGAACACCCAAAATTTGGAAGGCTTTATTATTTTTTAGGCTACATAGATAAAAATAGAGTAAAAGATTTAGAAAAATTCTTAAGTACTTCAAATCAGGTAAGGCAATTCATTATAGTTAAAAAGAAAGAAAAAGTTAAAAAACAACAAGAGTTAAGTTTGGAAGAAAAATTAAATGAAATATTAAAAACATGAATGTAAATAAAGTGATTTTAGTAGGAAATTTAACACAAGATGTAGATTTTAAAGTTCTTCCCGCTGGTCAACCAATAGCTAAAATGACGTTAGCAACAAACAGAGTTTATATTGATAAAAACGGTAATAAAAAGCAAGAAGCTGAGTATCATTCAATAGTGGCCTGGGGAAAATTAGCTGAACTTTGTAATAAATTTCTTCAAAAAGGAAGAATGATTTATGTCGAAGGTAGGCTTCATACAAGAAATTATGAAAATAGCCAAGGTCAAAAAGTTACCAAAACAGAAATAATAGCTGAAAGAATAAAATTTGGTCCTAAACCAAAAGGTGAGCAGGATATTGAAAAAGAATTAGAGGAAATAGAATTTGAATCAAAAGAAGACTTTGATGAATTAGATCTTTCTGATTTTTCTTTTTAAACATGAGCTGGAAATGTCAAAATTGCCTTATAAGTTATAAAAAGGCAGTAAAAAGAAAAAAAATAAGAAGTAAGTACAATCCTGTAAGAGTTTATCGACAGAAAGCAAATCTTCAAAAAACTAAAATAGGAAATAAAACTCTTTTACTTTGTCGAAGTTGTAGAAGAAAGCTCTTAAAAATAGCCTAAGCAAGAATTAAAGAGCCATAAAGAGCAAGAGCAAGAGCATCATAGATGTCATCTGGTAGATCGTTTTTGATTTTTTTACTCTTAAACCAAAAATTTATATAATACTTCATATCTTCTTTATCTGAGTTTCCATCTCCAGTAATTTTAAGTTTTAATGTTCGAGGGTGAACTTCTATAAAATCTGCATTATTTTTTGAACAAGCATATTTTATAAGACCCTGAATTTCAGCTATATAAAGAGCATTAGTTACATTTTTAGAAAAATAAATCTTTTCTAAAACAACCAGTTTTGGTTTTATTTCTTTTATAGCACTTTCTATTTTTCTGAAGTCATTTTTAAATGAAAACTCCTTATCTTTGACAATCATTCCTAATTTAAGAATTCTTGGAAGAGATCTTGTCCAATAAATAGCTGCATACCCTAGTCTATGAGTGCCTACATCAAAGCCTAAAAACCTGCCTGTGGATTTTTCTATTTGAAATTTTCTCATTATTTTATTATAATTTATAAATTAACTTAAAAAGAGGTGATCTTTGGTTAAAAGATCCCTCTAAAAAAGCTATGAGCAAGGAAAATTTAGTAGAAAAATTATCAGAAAAATACCAATTTTCAAAAAAACAGGCTCTTGAAATATTAAATTATATCTTTGACAGTATTATTGAGTCTGTCAGAAAAGGTGAGGATGTAAAAATAAGTGGTTTTGGTACTTTTAGACTTAAAGTAAGAAAAGCAAGAACAGCTGTAAATCCAAGAACAGGAGAAAAAATTGAAGTTCCAGAAAAGAAAACACCAAAATTCACTCCTAGCAAAAATTTCAAAGAGGCTGTTAAATAATGCAACCATTGCTTCTTTTAAGTCCTAGTGTTTCTCTTTTAAAATTTTATTTAGAAAAAAAACTAAACATCAAAAATTTCAAAATTCTAGACGCAAAAGAAGAAAATTTTCTTAATTTTTTTCTCGTTCAAAAAAATAAAAACCTATTTGATAAAACTGAACAAGTTCTTGTTATTAAAAATTTTTTTTCTTCTAAAAATATTCCTGAGATAAAAAGTTTCTTTATCATTTGGGAAGAAAAACTACCTAAAAATGAAGTTTTTAATTTTTATCAAAGAAAATTTCAATTTCAAATTATAGACTTAAAAAACTTTTCTAAAGATTTTTTAGAAGAAATTATAAAAACAAACAAAATCCAAATTAGTGAAGAATTAAAGAAAGAGTTTTTAGAAATCTTTCTCCAAGATGACGATGGTTTTGAAGCTCTTCTAAAAGAAATAGAAAAACTTTCTCTTTACAACCAAAAAATAGACTCAAGAGCAATAAATGATCTTTTTTATCCGCCATTTTGGATTAAAAATTCTCCAATATGGGAAGATATTGAAAATTCTTTAGTTGGAGCATTTTTTAGAAAATCTAAAAGTGATTTTTTAAAAAAAATGAAAAAAAATCTAAGACAAGGAATAAAGTTTGAAATGCTCTTAGGTGAGTTTAATTTTGTTTTAAAAACTCTGATATTTAAAAAATTTTTTGGTCTTCCAATAAATCGTTTCGAAGAATTTAATAAAAAATGGAGTTATCAAGAGTTAAAAAAACTAACAAATTTTTTAGCTCAAGCTGATATTAAATTTAAAAAATTCACTTCTCCTAAAGAAATTCTTGAAAGTTTATTCTTTAATTTTCTAAATTAAAAAGCCCTGGCGCATCCTACTTTCGCCTGCCTCTGCAGACTATCATCGGAAGGATGAAGCTTGACGACCCTGTTCGGAATGGGAAGGGGTATGGCCTTCATCCTTAAAGCACCAGGGCTTTTTAATATGAAGTTATTAGAAGAAGGCCAAGCTAAATTTCGCTTATTAGTACCCCTCGGCTCAAAACCTTGCGGTTCTTACACCTGGGGCCTATCAACGTGGTCATCTACCACGAAGCTAGTAAGGAGGTCTAATCTTGAGGTGGGCTTCGCGCTTAGATGCTTTCAGCGCTTATCCCTTAGCAGCATAGCTACCCAGCTGTGCCCTTGGTAGGACAACTGGTACACCAGAGGCTGCCCCAGCCCGATCCTCTCGTACTAGGGCCAGCTCCTCTCAAACCTCCAAGCGCCCGCGACAGATATAGACCGACCTGTCTCACGACGGTCTAAACCCAGCTCACGTACCACTTTAATGGGCGAACAGCCCAACGCTTGGGACCGGCTTCAGCCCCGCGCTGTGGTGAGCCGACATCGAGGTGCCGAGCTGGGCCGTCGATGTGGACTCTCGGGCCCAACCAGCCTGTTATCCCCGGGGTAACTTTTATCCGTTGTCTCCGGCCTTCCTACGAAGTACCGTCGGGTCACTAAGCCCGGCTTTCGCCTCTGCTCGACCTGTCGGTCTTGCAGTCAGGCTGGCTTATGCCTTTGCACGTCCATTCTGGTGTCCATCCAGAACAAGCCAACCTTTGGACGCCTCCGTTACTCTTTAGGAGGCCACCGCCCCAGTGAAACTGGCCAGCACACACTGTCCCCCTAAGATTTGCTTTTTGCTTTCTTAAGGGTTAGTTTTCAAGTAAAAGATGGCGGGTGTTCCATTGGCGGCTCCATCACCCCCGGAGAGGTGACTTCATAGCCTCCCCACTACGCTGTGCACCTTTTACCTGAAAACAATGTGAACCACCAGTAAAGCTCCCGGGGTCTTTTCGTCCCGTCGCGGGTAGGGCGCGTCTTCACGCCCATCGCATTTTCACCGAGCACTCCCCCGAGACAGTTCTCCAGTCGTTACGCCTTTCATGCGCTCCGGAACTCACCCGGAAAGGAATTGCGCTACCTTTGGACCCTCAGGGTTAGGGCCGACATTGACTAGGGCTTAAGCAGGCAACTTTTGTCTTGAAAGACAAAAATCGCCCGCCTTTAACCTTCTAGCATCGGTCAGGCGTCGCCCCCTATACATCCTGTTACCAGTTAAGCAGGGAGCTGTGTTTTTAGTAAACAGTCGCCAGAGAAACTTTCGCTGCGGCCCTGTTTTTAAAACAGGGCAGGGCTTATCGCGAACTTACGCCCGCTTTTTTGCCGAGTTCCTTGGGGGAGCATCACTCGTTCGCCTTAGGCTACTCGCCTCGTCCACCTGTGTCGGTTTTCCGGTACGGTTACCCTAGTCTTAACGCTAGAGGCTTTTCTCGAGAGGCTCTTCGCCCTTGTTGTAGAGCTAAAAACTCTACTCCCTCGGGAGTGCGAAGTTTGCCCTTTTAAGGCAGGAGAAAGCATTTGACTTTCTCCACTTCTTTTCTCCCTCGAGGCCAAACCAATAAGACCCAAAGGCTTATTTCCTCTGTCACCCCATCGCAAGACTAGGGTAGGGCCGGAATATTAACCGGCTACCCATCGACTGCGGCTTTCGCCATTGTCTTAGGGACCGCCTAACCCTTGGCTGATTTCCATTGCCAAGGAAACCTTGGACTTACGGCGTCTTGGTTTTTCACCAAGATTGTGGTTACTCATCCTAGCATTCTCTCTTCCCTTTGCTCCAGAGCTCCTCACGGATGCTCCTTCAGCGCAAAGGAAATGCTCGCCTACCCCTTACCCTAAAGAAAATTTTCTTTAGGGTAAAGCCACAGCTTCGGCTTTCCTCTTACCCCCGTAAATGTTTCGGCGCCCTCTTTCTCGATTAGTAAGCTATTACGCACTTTTTAAAGGATGGCTGCTTCTAAGCCTACCTCCTAATTGTCTTCGAAAGAGGACTACCTTTACGACTTAGAGGAAAATTAGGGGCCTTAGCTGGTGGTCTGGGTTGTTTCCCTTTTGTCCTAGGAGCTTAGCCCCCTAAGACTGACTAGAGGGAACGCTTTAGTGGTATTCGGAGTTTAACTAGCTAGCTGGGCAAAGCCCTACACTAGCTAATTAGTGCTCTACCCCCACTAAAGCTTTTTACCTCCGCTAGCCCTAAAGCTATTTCGGCGAGAACCAGCTATTCCCGGACTCGATAAGCTTTTCACTCCTACCCACACCTCATCCCAGGATTTTGCGACGTCCACGGGTTCGGGCCTCCCCCTGACTT
This sequence comes from Patescibacteria group bacterium, assembly GCA_030549895.1. Classification (GTDB taxonomy): domain Bacteria; phylum Patescibacteriota; class Minisyncoccia; order UBA6257; family HR35; genus JAUQQM01. Next base: position 43,145 of record JAUQQM010000003.1, read on the forward strand.
TCGTCAAGGTTCGCCCTGGGCATGGGTAGATCGTCCGGCTTCGGGTCTTGGGCTACCAACTATTTGGCCCTATTCAGACCATTCGGTTTCCCTACGGCTCCGAGCTTGAACGCTCTTAACCTCGCTGGTAACCCAAACTCGCTAGGTCATTCTTCAATAGGCACGCAGTCACCCTTTCGGGCTCCTGCTCTTTGTAAGCTAGAGGTTTCAGGTTCTATTTCACCCCCCTCACCGGGGTACTTTTCACCGTTCCCTCGCGGTACTAGTTCGCTATCGAGGACAGAGGGTATTTAGCCTTGCCGGGTAGTACCGGCTGCTTCACCCAAGGTGATCTGGCCTCGGGCTACTCAAGAAAGAAGAGTACCCAAAAAGGGATTTAAAGATTACAAGATACTTTTCGCCTACAGGGCTTTCACCTTCTATGGCGCTCCATTCCAGGATGCTTCGGCTAAGTATCTTGTAACCTTAAAAACTCTTCTTTCTTACAACCCCAAACATCTTTAAAGATGTTTGGTTTGGGCTTTTCCCCTTTCGCTCGCCGCTACTGAGGGAATACCGGTTGGTATCTTTTCCTCCGGGTACTGAGATGTTTCACTTCCCCGGGTTCGCCTCCGCAAAAAGCGGATGCTGAAGGTTTACCTTCAGCGGGTTACCCCATTCGGAGATCCACGGATCAATGCTTGCCTCGGCAGCTCCCCGTGGCTTATCGCAGCCTGGCCGCGTCCTTCATCGCCCCTCTGTCTCGAGGCATCCACCTCTAGCCTTAATTTAGCTTGGCCTTCTTCTAATAACTTCAGTTATTTAATTTTTATTTTCATTCATCTCAACAGTCTCTAGAATTAAAAAAGCCCCGCTCGATGCGGGGCCAAACAAAAGCAAAAATAAAAAGGCTTTAAGTTTGGCCCCGACATCTTCTTTCCATGATAATAATATTATAATCAAAAACTTAACTTTGTCAAATTCAATAATTCTATCCTATAAGAGTACCTCGAACAACTCCTTTTTCAAGAAATTCCTTTAAAAGAGATAAATTATTTCCATTCAAAATTATGCACTTTATTTTAAATCTTTTTGCTAGCTGAGAAGCAACAGGATCAAAAGGACTAAAAAGTCCTGGCCTCCATTTTTTAGGAATGATCCTTAAGTATTCATCCCAACTTAATGTTTTTACACCTATTTTTCTTTTTTTTCTCTTTACATAAACATAATCTACATTTGTAAGATTTATCACAAACTTAGCTTTATATTTTTTCGCTAAAAATGTAGCTACATAATCAGTACTAAAACCTGGCTTCCAACCACAAGCAATCAAAATTTTTTCTTTAAAATTTATGTTTTTTTGAGGATTATCTATTATCTGGGGAAAAGAGTATTTTTTAAAAAGAAGATAGACAAGATAGGCATTTAATTTAGTGACAGTTATCCCTAGTCTATCAAGATCATTTTTAGATTTAATTTTTAACTTTTTTGCCCCAAGTTGATATTTTCTTGCTGTTTTCCCTCCACCTACAACAATAATAAATTTTTTACCTTTTTTTAAGTAATTTAAAATAAAATTTCTAAACTTTCTAAGAAATTCAACATTTATCTCTTTTTTGACAATTAAACTTCCTCCTAAAGAAATTACATACATAAATTATTTGAATTTAATGAATAAAATTTTGGATTAAAAACACAAGTAAGTTCTCCTTTCAATTTTTTTTCTTTTAACATTTTTAAAAGATCTTTCACATTCCCTCTTAAATATTCTTCATGAATTTTAGAAATTTCCCTAGCGATGACAAAATAGACATTGCCAAAAATTTCATCAATTAAATTTAAAACTTTCAAAATTCTTTTCGGTGATTCATAAAAAACTATGGTAAAATCAAAATCCTTATATTTTTTGAGAAAATTTTCAAGCCCCTTTTTAGGTAAAAATCCCAAAAATAAAAATCTAAAACAAGGTAACCCTGAACCAACAATGCTTGTAAGAAAAGCACTTGGCCCAGGTAAAACTTCTACAGGGATTTTTTTCTCAATAGCTTTTTTTATCAATTTATAACCAGGATCTAAAATAGCTGGCATTCCTGAATCACTTACTAGAGCACAATCATGTTTTTTTAATAAATTTAAAATATAAGGCAGCTTCTTTTCTTCTTTCGGAGCAAAATAAGGAATTAATTTTTTCCCTTTAATATTGTAGTGCGAAAGTAAAATATTTGTTTTTCTTGTATCCTCACAAATTATACATTCGGCTTTTGAAAGAACTTCTATTGCTCTTAAAGTTATATCTTTTAAATTACCAATTGGGGTTGGAACAACATAAAGTTTCATATTAAGCCTCAGCAACACCAAATTCTACTTCTTCTTGTGGCCTTTCAACTGATCTTACATCTATTTTCCAGCCAGTAAGTTTTGCTGCCAGTCTTACATTTTGTCCGTTTTTTCCTATTGCTAGAGAAAGTTGATCTTCAGGAACAAAAACTTGAATTGTTCTTTTCTCAATAACTTTTATATCTTGAACTTTTGCTGGTGCTAAAGCATTAATTACAAATTTTTCTGGATTTGGATCCCATAAAATAATATCTATTTTTTCACCATTAAGTTCATTAATGATTGTCAAAATTCTTGAGCCTTTTGGCCCAACACAAGAACCAATTGGATCAATATTTTCTTTTAAAGAAACTACGGCAACTTTAGATCTTAAACCAGGTTCTCTAGCTATCGCTTTTATCTCTATGATGCCTTCAGCAACTTCAGGAATTTCAACAAAAAAGAGTCTCTTTAAAAATTCTGGATGTGATCTTGAAAGGTAAACTTCTACTCCTTTTGGTGTTCTTTCAACAGCATAAACGTAAAATCTTAGTCTAAGTCCAGATCTATATTTTTCATTTGGTATTGCCTCTGAAATAAACATTGTCCCCAAAACTCTCCCAAGATCAACATAAATTACTCTTGGCTCTACTTTCTGAATTGTTCCAGAAACAATATCATTTTCTTTTGCTTTAAACTCTTCATAAGTAACTTCCTTTTCTATTTCTTTTAACCTTTGCAAAATTACCTGTCGAGCTACTTGAGCAGCTATTCGAGAATAATCCTGTGTGCCTTCTATAGGAATAAAAACTTCATCTCCAACTTTTACATCTTTTTTTATCTTTTGAGCTTCAGAAAGACTTATCTGTCTTTCTGGTTTTGTTTCTTTTCCATCTTCAACTACCGTTTTTACAATATAAAAATCAATTGTATTTCTTTCAAGATCAATTTTTGCCTTAACAATATTTTCTTTAAGAGCCCTTTCTTTTTTAAGAGCTGCACCTAAAGAGTCTTCAAGTGCTTGCCACACTCTTTCTTGAGGTATCATTCTTTCTTTAGCGATTGTCGATATATAGTCTTTTAATGCTTGAAGATTGATCATAAATTAATTTTATCATAAAATTTTTATCCTTTATAATTTTAAAATGCGAGGCTATATTGTCTTTATAGTCATTTTAACCCTAATTTTCCTTCTAAGTGGTGGTGTTTATCTTTTTTTTAAAAATTTTCAATTTCCAAAAGAAAATATACCTAAAACAGTCTTAAAAAAACATATTATCCCTCAAGAAAGTCAACCAAAAATAACAAAAAGACAAACTCAAATTGAAAGCCAGAAAAAATCCCAACTAACATTCAGTCCTTATATTAAAACTAAGATAAATCTTCTTTCAAAAAGCGAAGATAGAATTTTAAGATTTGAACTTTATGGTTATGATTTTTTAAATAATGAGGAAATTAAAAATTTCCAAATAAAGGTACTTCCAATTTTTAAAGACTGGAAATATTCTGGAAAATACTTTCAAATTTCAAATATTCCAAATGAAAATATAACTATTATTGCCAGGGCAGTCAACAAAAATTTCCAAACAGGTAAAGAAGATATTTTAAACTTCAAAAGTACTCTTTCCCCATTTGCAAAAAATCTTAAAATAACTCTGACAAGGTTTTCAAGCCCTCAAGAAATTCAAATTCAAAACATAGGTACAAGCTCTGTAAATCTTGAAGGGTTTAAAATAAAAACTTCTCTTATAAATCTTACTTTAGAAAAAACTAATAAAGTTCTTTATCCATTACTTTTTGAGACTAAAGAAAGTCTAATTTTAAACCCTGGAGAAAGATTAATTCTCCTTGCTCAAAAAAGTCCTGTAGGAATAAATTTTAAAATAAATAGATGTCTACATTTTTACCCTGGATTAGAAAATTTTAAAGAAGGTACTTGTTTTTTACCAGAAATTCCAAATTATCTTCCAGCTAAATGTAAAGAAAAAATTTCTCGTCTTACTTGTAGATTTATTGATCCTAGTACTATTTCAAAAGAATTTGGATTTTTTTATGAATGTCAAAAGTTTGTTGAAGAAAATTTCACCTATAAAGGTTGTTTCGAAAAAAACAATCAGAAAAAAGATTTCCACGAAAATAAATGGTATTATTTCCTTGGAGAAAGAACTCTAGTAGAAAAATTTGATGAATTAATATTTTTAGATCCTAATGGGCTAGTTATTGAAAAAGTTCAAATAAGATGAATAAGGGTAAACTTTCTGAAAAACTTGTAGAAAATTTTCTTGTTAAAAATGGTTATGAAATTTTAGATAAAAATTTTAGATTTTCAAAAATGGGTGAAATAGACATTGTTGCTCTTAAAAAAAATAAAATTCACTGTATTGAAGTAAAATCAGGAAAATTTATGCTCTGGGAAAAAATAACTTCAAAAAAATTTAGAAATATTAAAAGAACATTTCAAATTTGGCTAAAACTCCACAGCTTTAAATATAAAGATTTAGACTATGAAATTGATCTTGCTCAAGTAAAAATATTTAAGAAAAAATATAAAATAAAGATACTTCATAATATAACAAAAAATTAACCCTTAACTACTTAGTAGCCTCATATAGGCTTTTAATTTCAACAGGCGAAAGGGCGCGGTTGTAAATTCTAACTTCATCAATGAAACCGTTGAAATAATTTTCATTAATATGCTTTTGGGCTAAGCTTAATGGAATGCCTATCAAATTAAACGTGGTACCTATACTTTGAGAAAAAGTACCATCAACATAACCTCGCAGCCTCATTCCATCGTATGTTATTACTATATGTTTCCATACCCCAATAGGAAGACTTGGATTTACTCCCGCTAAATTCCATGATCCAAACTGTGTTTCCCCTGTGGACCTAATCAACCAATGGTGCGCTCCTGTACCTTCATTTCCTAATAATAATATCCAAGACCTATTTGGGGGTAAAATAGATACTTTAATCCATGCTTCAATGGAGTGAATAGTATTACCCGTTGATAAACCTGAAACTGAAGCTACATTCACATAATCATCCA
>JAUQQM010000004.1 GCA_030549895.1 Patescibacteria group bacterium
TGTGGTTTGTTGGTTTTTTAGAAGGAACTGCTGATGCTTTAGTCAATATTTTTAAAATTTTTTCAGGAAGGTTATCTGACTATTACAATAAAAGAAAAATTTTTGCTGTTTTAGGCTATACAATTTCCAATCTTACAAGATTTTTTCTTTATTTTGTAAATACTATTTGGCAAATATTTACCCTAAGAATTATTGATAGAGTAGGGAAGGGATTAAGAGATGCACCTCGCGATGCCTTACTTTATCTTTCTTCAGACAAAGAAGAACTTAATAAATCATTTAATTTTCATAGAGCTTTTGATACTATTGGCGCTATTTTAGGCCCTCTTTTAGGTTTTTTTCTCTTAAATTATTTTTTGAACTTGAATTATAGAATTTTATTTTTACTTGGAGCCCTTGTTGGTTTTTTAGCAATTTTAACTTTTATTTTTGTTGAAGATAAAAAAGAACCTCATAATAGAAACAAAAAATTTATCTTTGATTTTAAAATTTTTTCATCCAAAATAAAGCTTTATCTTCTTTCATTTTTCATTTTTTCTTTAGGTTATTTTCCTTTAGCTTTAGTTCTTTTAAGGACTCAGGCAATTGATCCCTCGTTAAAATTTTTCCCTTTGTTTTATTTTATTTTTAATTTATTTTTTGTAATTTTTGCTTTTATTTTAGGCAGAATTGCTGATAAATTTGGCGAGGCAAAAATTTTAACTACTGGATTTATATTTGCAATTATTTCTTACTTTTTATTTTTACTTAACATTAATTTTTTTGTGATTTTAGGAATTATTGTTTTAGCATTTAGTTTAGCTTCAATAGATGGAATAAAAATGGTTTATATAGGTAAAAATGTTTCTTCTGAATATTTAGCAACCTCCCAAGGCACTTTAAATGCTCTTTTTGGTATAGGCCAACTTCTTGGTGGTTCATTTGCTGGTTATATTTGGACAAAATTTGGTTTTACTTATTCGTTTACAATCGGTATAATCTTAATGTTAATTTCTCTTTTAATCCTTCTAAAATCACTAAAAATCAATGCTTAAGAAAATAATAATTTTTATAATAGCATCAGTAACTCTGTTAGTTTTATTATTTTTATCTCGCCCTTATCTTGAAAAAATTTATTTTAAACCGCAAGAGAAAATAAAAGAGAAAATAGAGCAGGGAATTAGTGGTTTAGAAGATAAAGAAGTTTATGAAGTTGTTTTTGAAAATTTAGAGATACCTTGGAGTATTGTTTTTTTGAATGATAATGAGATTTTAGTTACCGAAAGAGTTGGAAAAGTTAAAATCTTAGATTTAAAAAATAAAAAGTTGCTTCAAGAATTTAAAATTGAAGAAGTAAAACATATTGGTGAAGGTGGTCTTTTGGGGGTAACCTTACATCCTAATTTTTCTCAAAATAATTTTGTCTATTTTTATTACACAACAGAAAAAGATGGAAATTTAATCAATAAAGTTGAAAGGTATATTTTAAAATTAACGCAAAACGGAAAATATGAACTTATAAAAGGAAAAACAATTGTTGATAATATACCAGCAGGAAATGTTCATAATGGTGGCCGAATAAAATTTGGTCCTGATGGCTATTTATATATCACTACTGGAGATGCTGGTAATTCTCAAAACTCACAAGATATAAATTCTCTGGGAGGAAAAATTTTAAGAGTAAAAGATGATGGAAGCTTGCCAGAGGATAATCCCTTCAAGAATTTAACTTATGCTTACGGAATTAGAAATTCACAAGGTATTACTTGGGACAGTCAAGGAAATCTTTGGTCGATTGATCATGGAAGATCTGGAGTGAAATCTGGTTTGGATGAAATTAATTTGATTGAAAAAGGTAAAAATTATGGCTGGCCTATTATTCAAGGAGATGAAACACAAGAGGGAATGGAAAAACCAATTATTCATTCAGGCGAGGATATAACTTGGGCACCTGCTGATTTAATTTACTATAATGGTAATTTATTTTTTACTGGACTTCGTGGCCAAGGTTTGTATCAATATAATATTAAAAATAAAAAGTTAACTCTTCATTTCTTTCAAAAATTTGGTAGATTAAGAGCAATAACTTTAGGTCCTGATGGTAATTTCTATATTTCAACTTCAAATAGAGATGGCAGAGGTTATCCTAAAGAAGGAGATGATAAAATAATCAAAGTTAATACAACAAAACTTTTTGAAAAAGAAATATCAAAAACAATAATAATCGAATCTCCAAAAGCAAATGAAATCGTTGACTCTCCGCTTATTATTAAAGGTAAAGCAAAAGGTAATTGGTTTTTTGAAGCAACCTTTCCAGTTACTTTAGTTGATTGGGATGGAAAAATTATTGCTGAAAGTTATGTTGAAGCAAAAGATAATTGGATGACAGAAGATTTTGTTCCTTTTGAAGGAAAATTAGAGTTTAAAAACCCATCCTTTCCAAATACTGACATTAACCATTTTTCTCATCGAGGAACATTAATTTTTAGAAATTCTAACCCATCAGGCCTTTTAGAAAATCAATATTATTTCGAACTACCAATCAGGTTTAAGTAATTTTATTTTAATTTATGATTAAATTAAAAGGAAAAATAGGTATAGGTTTTATATGCTCAACCTATAATTCAACCCTTTCTACAAATCACACAATAATGCTAAAAAATTTAAATTAATTTTTTATTACGCAAAATAGAAGAGAATTTTGGAGATTAAAGTAAAAAGTATAAACGTCGGATTTAAGTTTTTTATGGTTTATATAAATAAAACATCTTTATGACTTTATCTTTGTGATTAACAGGTTTACCTTTCTTAACAGAAAAAATTTTATAAATAAATTTATCAGCTAATTTTAAAACTTAGAACGATGTTGAAACATTATAAATTATGTTATAATAGTAGTTCATGAGATTAGCTTATTTTAGAAAATCTAATTTTGATTTTGAAAAAACTTTATATAATTTAAAGGAAGAGTTAAATAAGGAAGGTTTAACTTTGATAGGAGAGTTTAATCTTGATGACTTTGGTAAAGTTTTAAATGTTTGTAATTCTGAGTGGATAACGAAAATTATTGAAAATGCTAAAGATTTTATTGGCTTACTACCTTGTTTAATTGTAATTTTTAAGAAAAATGATGATATTTTTGTTGGTATTGGAAATCCAAGTTTAATAGGGGAAATATCTGATAATTCTGAAATTATAGAATTAGCTCAGAAAGTTGATTTATCTCTTAAAAAAATAGTAGATAATGCTTGTGGCGTTGGTCCTCTTAAAATTAAAAGTATTAAACTTTATGCAACCACTACTTGTCCTTATTGTAAAATGGAGGCTGCTTGGTTAGATGAAAATAAAATTAAGTACGAAATTGTTTATGTAGATATTAATCCAATAGCTGCGGAAGAAATGGTAAGAAAGACTGGCCAGATGGGCGTACCAGTTACAGAAATTATTTTTGAAAATGGTGATGTCGAATATGTTATTGGGTTTGATAAATATACCCTTCAAAATTATCTTTTTAATAAATAAGATTAGTAAATAAAAAGTAAAAAGGAGGTGATAGTATGGTTATGTAGAAAATTTTTTTATATATTATTTTCTTTAAACTTTAAACTAAAAAAGGAGGTGAAAAATGAAACTAACGGAAATAATTGAGTATATTGTTGATTTAGGGCTAAAAATAAAACAAATTTTAGGTGAAGGTAATCTATACGCTGTGGTTTGCTATCAATCTGACGGCGTTCAGTTTTTATATATTATTTTTAAAGATAAACCGATAGTTGTAGATAGTGCAGAAGCAGATATTTATGTAACTGAAATTTTTCAATTAAACAATGAAGTGAGTATAAAATACGCGTTGATAACCAAAGATGGCAAGAAAGTCGTAAAATACAAAAAAATAAAATTATAATGTTATCAGGGGGCAACATTTCGCCCCCTTTTATTTTTGCTTTTTATAAAGAGTGTTTTATATTATAATTTAAATCATAATAGACTTTTAGTTTGTTAACATGATTGAATTGATATTTTGGGCAGTTATATTTATTATTTCCTTGCTTGTTTTATTAAAAGGAGCAGATTGGCTTGTTATAGGTGCAGAAAGAATTGGTTTAGCTATAGGTCTTTCACCTTTTATTGTTGGAGTTGTTATTGTCGGTATAGGTACTTCATTTCCTGAACTATTTTCTTCTTTAGCTGCAGTTTTTAAAGGAGTTCCTGAAGTAGTCGCTGCTAATGTTATTGGTTCTAATATAGCTAATATTTTACTTATCGTAGGTATTTCTGCAATTTTTGGAAGAGGTTTAGTTGTTACAAAAAACTTAATTGATTTAGATTTACCCCTTTTAGCAATTGGAACAGTTTTGTTTTTAGGTGTTGTTTGGGATAAACAAATAACTATTGGTGAATCAATTTTGATGCTTCTTACATATTTTGTTTATTTTCTTTATACAATTTTGTATAAAGAAAAAGAAGAAGAGATAAGTGAAAATTCTGAAGTATTATTAAAAGGAGAAATAAATATAACTAAAGAAGTTAATGCCCATAAACTTAGATTTAAAGATTTCTTTATGGTAATTTTTGGAATTTTGGGTATTTTTTTAGGTGCAAAATATTTAATTGAGGCATTAGTTAACCTTTCGTTAATATTAAATGTTGCTACTGGACTAATAACTATTACAGCTGTTGCTGTTGGAACTTCTTTTCCAGAACTTTTGGTTTCAGTAAAAGCTGCTTATGATAAAAAACACGAAATTTCTTTGGGTAATATTTTTGGTTCAAATATTTTTAACGCTTTTGTAGTAACTGGTTTACCTGGAATATTTAGTAGACTACCTGTAGATGAAAAAACTTTTTATGTTGGAGTTCCAACGATGGCTATCGTTACTTTACTTTTTGTTATTTCTGGTATATCAAGAAAAATTCATATCTGGGAAGGTGCTTTTTATGTTTCAGCTTATGTTTTATTTATAGCTAAACTTTTTAGTCTTTTTTAAGATTAAAATTTCAGATACTCTCAAAAAGGAATTTAGTATGCTGTTTTAATCTTTATTTAATCATATTTCAGGTCATTTTTTGTAACCTGATTACGAAAAACTGATCGTCTTTTTTGTTTTTCTATTGCTTTCAATTACTTTAAATTATTTTCTTTTTAGAGTTAAAAATAGTAAATTAACAAATTAACCCCAAAATTCCTTTTTATCAAATTAAAAAAATCTCTAATTTGGCATCTTTTATTTTGGTAAGTGTAATTACCTTTATCTCTCACTATCTGCCAATCCAAAACCTTCCCAACAAGTGATAAAATTAAATTAATGAGACAAGATTACGAGCAAAAATTTTACAATCTTTTAACTAATATGTTTGTTGGTAATTTTAATGCGAAAATAAAAAATAATGGCTTTATTTAAAATTCAAAAGGGTAAAAAAGTTAAGAAATTAGCTCCTAATAGAATAAATTTTGAAAAGGATCTTAATAAATTTTTCGAAAATAATCTGGAAGAATTACTTAATATAACCTTTCTAGCGTCTGAATATCCTACAAGTTTTGGCGGAAGAATTGATACCTTAGGAATTGACAAAAATGGTGCACCGGTTATCATAGAATATAAGAAAACCCAAAACGAGAATATAATCAATCAAGGTTTATCTTATCTCCGTTGGTTATTAGACCATAAAGCAGATTTTGAAATTTTATGCAGAAGAAAATCAATTAACTTAAAAATTGACTGGAATTCGCCTCGTGTTATCTGTGTTGCTGAAAGCTTTAATAAATTTGATTTAGATACAGTTGCAATTCTTCCTATAAAAATAGAACTTTTAAGATATAAATTTTACGAAGATAACATTTTACTTTTAGAACCAGAAACCTATCAAGAAATAAAAATTTCAAAAAGCTTTTTAAAATCTAAAAAAGAAAAGTTAAACTTGCCTAAACAATTTTCCATTAATGATCATTTAAAAAGAGCTAAAAAACCTATCCAAAAAATTTTTAATATTTTAAGAGAAAAAATTATATCTCTTGATAAAAATATCACTGAAGAACCAAAAGCAAAATATATTGCTTACAAACTTTCAACTAATTTTGCAGATGTTGTTATTTTAGTTAATAGTTTAAAAATATTTTTAAATGTAAAAAGCGGGCAACTAAACGATCCTTACAATATTGCCCGAGATCTTACTAAACCAAAACCAATTGGTCATTGGGGTAACGGAGATTATGAAATTAGATTAAACAAAGAAGAAGATATTAATAAAGTTTTTGAATTAATAAAGCAAAGTTATAATTTAAATAAATAAATTATGCCAAAATTACCAGATCCATTTTTTAATAAACCAACAGAGAATCAAATTAAACTTACGAGATCAATTTTGGATTTAATTTTTAAAGATCCTCAAGCGAAATACGGCTTGAAAGAATTTAAAGATATAAAATTGGAAGAAGTTTTAATTATTTTTGAGAAAGAAAAAGGAAAATTTTATCTAAATTGCTTAAAAAGAGAAAAAGAAATTTTAGTTTATGATAAAAACAAAAATATTTCTCATCCAGAAGAAATCGTTCGCCAACTCTGGCTTTATAAACTTATTAAAGAGTATAAATATCCATTAGATCGAATAGAAGTAGAAAAATCAGTTCATTTTGGAAGAGAAGTACATGCAAAAAAGGCAGACATTGTAATTTACAAAGAAGATAAAATCACCCCTTACATCATTTTTGAGGTGAAACAACCTGAAGTAAAAAAAGCTGAAGAACAACTGAAATCTTATCTTTCAGCAGAAGGGGCAGAAGGTGGTGTTTGGTCAAATGGAAAAGAAAAATTTATTCTTTACCGACCTTATCCAAAAGAATATGTTGCCACTTTATCTGATATTCCTCGAGCTGATCAAACTTGGGACGATCTTTTTGAGGAGAAAAAGACATATAATCAATTAAAATCAGATTTTGATCTTCTTTATATTATTAAAAGGCTTGAAGAACTGGTTTTAGCTCAAGCTGGAGTGAATGTTTTTCAAGAAGTTTTTAAATTAATTTATGCAAAACTTTATGATGAAGATCAAGCAAAAAATGTAAGAAAAGACAAAGAGGTTTTATTTAGAGCCTATAAAGATCCAAAGAAAACATATCAAATTATAAATTATGAACTCTTTCAAAGGGCCATCGGCAAATGGTCGGATGTTTTTAATCCTCTTGAAAAAATTGAATTAACACCAGATCAGCTTCAAGTATGCGTACCTTTAATGGAAGATATAAAACTTTTTGAATCAGGAAGAGAAGAATTAGATATTATTGATAATGCTTTTGAATATTTAGTTACTGAAGTTTCGAAAGGAAAAAAAGGCCAATATTTCACCCCTAGAAATGTAATTAAAATGTGCGTTAAAATGTTAAATCCAAAAGAAAACGAATATGTTATTGACCCTGCTTGTGGTTCCGGAGGCTTTTTAATTCATACAATGTATTGGGTTTGGGACAACTATTTAAAAGATGCTTCAATCGATGCAAAAAGAGAATATGCCGGAAGATATTTATTTGGAATAGATTTTGACGAAAATATGAGAAAAACTTCCCAGGCTTTAATGCTTATTGCAGGAGATGGCAAGCATCACATTTTCAAAAGAAACTCATTAGACGCTAGAGATTGGGTAAGGGAAGAAGCAGAAGAAGCAAGAAGTGAAATTAAAAGAGCAAGACTTTTAGCAAGATTTGAAAATCCAGTAGAGGATGAAGAAAACAGAAAAACTTTTAGATATTTAAACTTTGATGTTTTAATAACCAATCCTCCATTTGCTGGCGAAATTACAGATTCAGGCCTTTTAAGACAATATGAGTTTGCCAAAAAAGATGGAAAATTAAAAAGAAAAATGGAAAGACATCTTTTATTTTTAGAAAGATGTTTAGATGCCATTAAACCAGGAGGGCGAATGGCAATTGTTTTACCACAGGGTGTTTTGAATAACACAAATTTACAATGGGTAAGAGAGTGGTTATTGAAGAAGGCAAGAATTTTAGCAGTGGTTGGCCTTCATGTTAACACTTTTAAACCTCACACAGGTACAAAAACTTCGGTGTTATTTTTGCAAAAATGGAATGATGATCCAAAATCAGGGCCATTAAATCCATATCAAGAAGATTACCCAATTTTTATGGCAGTTTCTAAAAAAGCCGGTAAAGATAATTCAGGAGAATATGTTTACAAAAAAGACGAAAAAGGAAATTATATTTTAGATGAAAAAGGTCGACGCATTTTAGATCACGATTTAGACGAAATCGCCGAAGAATTTATTAAATTTGCGAAACAACAAGGATTTAGTTTTTGGGCTCATTCGTAAATGGTGAGCAATTTAAAAAAGAGAATTTTAGATGAATTTAAAAAAAGCGGTTTTCCAATAGAAATAGAAGCAGTTAGAATTTTAGAAAATATGGGATGGGAAGCCTCAAATCAGCTAGGTTATTTAGATGAAGATGAAAATAAATGGCGACGAGTAGACCTACGAGCCGTACGGGCAGAAAATATAGAGGAATCACAGGTTTATAAAAGATTAGTGCTACATCTTTATATTGAATGTAAACATTCAGATAATCCATGGGTATTTTATGTAAGAGAAAAAGAAAAAATGCCATTTCATCCATTTGAAATACTTTCTATATTAAAAGAAGTAAGTTGCCCCCCTGTACTTCCTAAGAGTTTTTTAGATGAAAAACAATGGCAGATGATCTTTCACTTTTTAAAATTAAAAGACATTGGTATAATTTCTTTTGAACCGTTTACTCAAAAAGGAAAAGATAAGATTTTCGAAGCTTCAAGCCAAGTAGTTAAATCTTTAAAATATTCGTTAGAAAGGAATAAAACAAATTTATCTAATTTATCTACAGTAAAGCATTCAGTTTTTTGTTGGGCATATCCGATAATTTTAACTGATGCTAGAGTGTTCGCTTTTTATGGAAAGAATAGACCATTGGTAGAGGTTCAACACCTTCCCTATTTGTTTAATTATAAAGAAGAAGATTTTTTAATTGATATTGTGTATTTAGATTATTTTAATAAATATTTACAACTTATAGGCGAAGAATTTGAAGCGTTAAAAAAGAATATTAATTTATTACAACCCCATCGTTTAAACAAGGATTATTTATGATTACTTACTCCATTATTAACAAAAATCACCTTGAAGGTGCTTTACGGCTGGATGCTGAATATTATCAGCCGGAGTATTTGGAGGTTGTAGAAAAATTAAAATCATACCAACCACTAAAAAAATTTGTTGAGAAAATTATTCATCCGCAAGAAATAAAAAGAGAATATAGTGAAAGCGGTTACTTATTTATACTTTCTCAGAATCTACGAGAGAATTATTTAGATTTTTCTGAAATATTTTATATTTCGCCAAAAATTGCTGAACAGATTAATAAAAATTTATTGAAGGAGGGTGATGTAGTAACTGTTAGAACTGGAAATATAGGGTTATCTGCTCCAATTTCAAGATTTAAAGAAAAAATTTATGCTTCCGCTGATGTTATTGTTATTAAAAATCCAAAAATTTCACCTTTTTATATTTCTACATTTCTTAATTCCAAATTTGGCAGATTATATTTAAACCGGATAATTTATGGAGCATTACAACCCCATATAACACCAAAACTTTTAGGAGAAATACCCCTTCCTGTTTTAGGCGATGAAAATATAAAAGAAATTCATAATATAGTAGAAACGGCTTTGGAACTGTTAAAACAAAGCGAATCTCTTTACTCCCAAGCGGAAAATTTGCTTTTAGAAGAGCTGGGGTTGAAGGATTTTAAAGTTGAAGATGATTTATTTTATATTGTCAATCTTTCTCAAATAAAATCTGCTCATCGCGCCGACGCCGAATATTTTCAGCCAAAGTACGAGAAGTTAATTAAGAGGATTAGAAAATTTTCTGAATCATTATTAGAAGTGGTCGATAACATTCCTGCAAGGTTTAATCCATATCTTAGGCCTGAGGAAACTTTTAAATATGTAGAATTGGAACATATTAATACTTCGATTGGAATAATTGATGGGTATATAGAAATTTTAGGAAATGAAGCACCAAGTCGAGCAAAAAGGGTTTTGAAAGAAAAGGATGTAATATTCTCTAGCGTAGAAGGCTCGTTAAAAAAAGTCGCCCTGGTTAATAAAGAGCAAGAAGGTTATTTAGCTTCAACAGGTTTTTTTCAATTTCGATGTAAAAAAGTTTTGCCTGAGTATTTTTTAGTTTTAGCAAAAAGTATTGTTTTACAAATGCAGTTTGAGAAAGAAACAGCAGGAACTATTTTAACAGCAGTACCTAAAGAAGCACTTAAAAATATTATTATTCCCATACTCCCCAAACATACCCAACAAAAAATTGCTGATTTAGTCCAAAAATCTCACGAAGCAAGAAAAAAAGCAAAAGAATTATTAGAAGAAGCAAAACGAAGAGTTGAAGAATTGATTGAAGAAAATAAATAATTCAACTTTTCGAAACTAAGCTATGCAAAATATTTTGCGATGTAGCCCACCTTCAAAAATATGCTCACTAAAACATAAGAATTTCCGCGATATAATGAAAAATAAATAAGAGTGGGGATTTAAAATTATATGTTAATTTTCAATATTACTAAACTTAAATTAAAATTTTAAATATATATTTAATGAAAGAAATTCATTATGAATGATTGTGTTTTTTGTAAAATTGTGAAAAGGGAAGAACCAGTAAGGATAATTTAAAAAATTCCAATACAAAAATCTAAATTGTTATATTTTTTGTTTTCTATACACAGAAGATGAAGATAGAGTTAAATCTTCAGGCTACAAAGATTATTGGTTTGAAAATTTTGATAAAGTTTTAGAGAGATTATAAATTTTTAAAAATTAAGACACTAGGTAATAAATTAGTTGACTAAATTTTTTAAAGATGATCTTGTTTTGGAGTACGTTCGAAAAGTTATTAGAAGAAGCAAAACGAAAAACTAAGGAGTCCATCGAAGAAGATTAAAGACTGATTTTTGCTATAATTAAAGTATAAATAAATAAAATTAGGTTATATCAACTTTCGGATTAAAAAATGGATTTTATAAAAAATCAAAGAGAATCCAATCACAGAGATGAAAAATCTAGGTATGTAGAGACAAAAGAAAGAATTGATTTATTAATTTCAGAATGTCTAAATTTTATGGATTTACTAGAGAGTATTCAACCTGATGAAACAAGTGAGAGTATTGAAAAAAAATTTAGTGAATTCAAGCAAAGATTGAAAACAAATGAATTCTTATATTCACTATACGAGAAATTATGCAGTGGCTTGTTAGAAAAAAATAAAGAAGTAAAAGAAAATGTAGGAAAGATTGATGAAATATTGGAAAATTTTAATATAAAAAGAAAAGAGATAGAAGAGATTATAATTCAACCATTTAGCATAAATATTATTCTTGCACCAACTGTTTTTGATAGAATTTTCCCTTCTGGAGTGGGAACATCTATTTTGGGAGTGCATCTTAGGCATTCCTCTTTAAACTTTATTAAAAAAACAGAAAATTACATAGAAAGTATTTTTCATGAGAATTTACACAATGTTTTAGATTGTATTGATTATTTTTTTAGAAAAACTCTCGAAGGAAAGAGAATTGAGTTAGAGTTAGAATTGAAAAAGTTATTTCATGAAAGAATAGAAATTACCAAAAAAGAAATATCTAATTATTTAGATTCTTTACACGAAGAATTATTAGCAAATAGTGAACTTATTGAAAATTTTTCATTGTTGTTATCTCAATATCAATTACCTGATTGGTTAATGGCACGCATAGGGGAAGAAGAAATAGATCAACAGTTTGAAATAGCTGTTACTGCTACTGCAACAGCAGGAGCAAATATAAATGAATTTAAAGAAATTTTAGAGAGGTTAAATATACCACAAGAAAATATTAAGTATCTAAAAAATGAATTTTTAAAAATAGTTAATACAGCTGAAAAAGGGTTGGGATTAGGAAAAAAACTAGGAAAAGATATTTATCGGCATATCTTAGCAATTATGATAGTTTTACCACCTACTTCTTGGCCTATTTTTATTGACCACTATTTGCATAAAAATTTTGGAAAAGGGAGAATAGAGCAACTTTATGATAGATATTTGTTAATTCATAGGTGGAATGGTTCTTTAAACTCTTTAAGAAGAATTAAAGAAATACTTGATGATTTAGATGAGGAGGAAAAAAATACTTTAAAATCAAGAATGATGGGTCTACTAAATATAAAATTAGATATAGAAAGTGATAAAGAATTAAATGAATATAAAAAATTACTTCAAGAAACTGGCTCCAAAATATCTTTAGAAAATCAAGATATCGAAAATATTATCGAAAGAGTAACGGCACAATATTATTTCAGAAAGTTTTTCCCTGAGGT
Organism: Patescibacteria group bacterium; assembly: GCA_030549895.1. Taxonomy (GTDB): domain Bacteria; phylum Patescibacteriota; class Minisyncoccia; order UBA6257; family HR35; genus JAUQQM01. Next base: position 12,375 of record JAUQQM010000004.1, read on the forward strand.
TTAAAAATATCGACGTAATTTTTATTTTCAACCTCAAAAATATGCTCACTAAAACTTTTAATGTTTTTACTTTCTATCTGATCACAACGATTTAGACAAGGTTATAAATTTTTGTAATAAATATAAAAGGATCATAATATAATAAAAAATTTTTTGTTAGCATTATGTTTTTATAAATTATTATTCACCACGTAATTTTTAATTTATAGAACCTTTTTTTTGCCTACTCTTATAATATCGCCATCTTTTAAACTTACCTTATTTTGTTCCTCGAAACTAACAACTTGATTATTAATTTCAATAGCACCTTCTTTTAGTAATCTTTTTCCTTCAGATTTGCTTTTTACAACACCAAGATCGTGCAAGAGATCTAGTAGAGATAAATTAAGTTTTTCTTGTGTCACCTCTAATAATATAGCTTCAGAAGGTGTTTCTCTTTGTTGGAAAACTCTTTCAAATTCTTTTTTGGCCTTTTCAGCGGCTTCTTGTCCGTGATATGATTTAGTAATTTCATAAGCTAATATTTTCTTAGCTTCCATTGGGTGTTCTTCTTTTAGAATTCGATCTATTTCTTCCGCAGAAAGATCAGTACATAATATGAACCATTCTTTCATTAAGTCATCAGGAATACTCATTATTTTGTTAAACATTTCTTGTGGAGGTTCTGCTATCCCTATATAATTTCCATAACTTTTACTCATTTTTCTTCTATCTGGCCCTGTAAGTATTGGCATTAAAATGATAGTTTGAGATTCTTCTCCTACATCTTTTTGTAAATCTCTACCCAGTAAACAATTAAATTTCTGATCCATACCTCCAATTTCAATATCTGCTTTTACTTTTAAACTATCATAAGCTTGACAAAGTGGGTATAAAATTTCATGAATATGTAATGGGGATCCTGCCTTTATTCTGTTTTTAAAATCTTCTCTAGCTAGAATTTGCTGAAGCGTGAATTGAGAAGCTAAAGATATAATATCTGCTAGGGTAAGACTGTTAAGCCATTCTGAATTATATCTTATTTCAAGTTTGCTCACATCTAATATCTTAGATATTTGTTCTAAGTAAGTTTTCATATTTCTAGCTATTTCCTCATTAGTAAGTTGTGGTCTTGTTTTTTTTCTGCCACTTGGATCACCAATTTTAGCAGTAAAGTCTCCTATAATTAGTACAATTTGATGTCCCAGACCTTGAAAATCTTTTAATTTACGTAAAACAACAGCAAACCCAAGATGAATATCAGGGGCTGTGGGGTCAATACCTAGCTTAATTCTTAATGGTCTTTCTTGTTCGAGAGATCTTCTAATTTTATCTTCTAATTCTTTTTCATTTATGATTTCTAAAACCCCCTTCTTTATTATTTCTAGTTGTTTTTTTACTTCTCTTTCTAGGTGTTCTTTAACATTACTTTCTTTTTTACTTCTCATATCAAATGTTCCCATTATGACTTATTTTTTTAAATTTTAATTTTAACATGGATTTAAAATAATTTTAATGCAGTTAATGTAATGAGTTAAGTTTACAATTTAATTCATATTTTTCGGCCATTTCTATCTTTAATTGTAAAAATTGTATAAGCGTGTTTAGTAAAAAGAAAATCTTAAACAAAGTCCATTTACCCTCAGAAATATGCTCACTAAAACTAAAAACATAAATTTTATGGTAAAATTTATTCAAGGGGCGGAGATTAAAAAAATAATAAAAAATGAACAAAAAATTTTTTCCTTTTGTTTTAGTAGGAATAGTAGTTTTAATTATAGTGGTCGGGTTTTTTGTTTTTAAAGGAAAATTACAAAAAGGAGGTTATCAAGTTTCAGGAACTAGTGGGTATAAAGTACCAGAAAGTTATGAAGCGCCAAAAGTAGAAGGAGATAATTTTAAAATAATTCCAGGAATTGGATTTAAAAAAGAAGCTTGGCTAGAATATAAGCTTGAAGGTTATGGAGTAAGTTTAATGGGTGGTAAAGAGACACCAAGAAGTTTTAAGGTTTTAGTCAAACTTATTTCTCTTCCAATTGGTGGTAAAGAATATGTTGGAATAGAAATGGATAGTGAGGAATTAATGGGAGGAATGATATTTGCTATGGTATTTAATAAAGAAACAGGTGAATCTCTCTATTTAGCCAAAGGTAAGGGGATGCCTACTCAATGCTTGAAAGAAAAATTTATGAAGGGATTTGTTGGCGGTTTACCAGATGTAGCATTTTCAAAGGATAATTTAGAAAAAGAATATAAAGTTGATCTTTCTGAATGGAATTTTGTTGGCGAAGAAGAAATAACTTTGGAATCAGGTAAAAAAATTAAAGTTGCTAAATTTAAAAAAGAAGGAGGAATGGAAAATGAAAAAGTAATAAACGAACTTTGGCTTTCAGGAGAAGTACCAATTTATTTTGTAATGTTTAAAGAAAAAATAGGAACACAGCAAAAATCAGTTATGCTTACTAATTTTGGTATGGATGGGGGTTTGCCAAATTTCACTGATACTGATCTTAAAGCTTGTGAGGGGACTTCAGGACTTCCTGGTTTTCCGCCAGGATCACAATTTCCAGGTTTTCCTTCAGAAGTAGCTAAAATGTTTTGCCAAACTGATACTGATTGTGCCTGCGGAGTTGATAAAGAAACAGGAAAATGTGCTTATGGAAATAAAGAATTTATTGATACTTCAAGAGAGTGTCCTGATTTTTGCACTGGCTTTAGCGGTCAATTAAAAATAAAATGTGTTAATAATTTTTGCACTGCAGTGCCAATAAGATAAGATGAGAAAATTTAAATTTTTTTTTTAATTCCTATTTTTGTTATTTTGATATTTATATTTTTAGCTGAAGAATCTAAAAAACAAAATATAATTTTAGAGCCCTCGCTTTTGAGTAAAGAATATTCAATTGTTTTATTGAAAAGTTTGGAAGAATTAAAAGTTAAAGAAATAAAATTAAATCAAAAAATAAAAATAAACAAGGTCGGATCTTTTGCTGATGAAAATAGTCCTTATTATTTAATTTTAGAAGACTATCAAGTTGGCAAGAAATTAGATTTGTCGATCGGTAATTTTGAAGCTAGAAGTAATAGTAAAATTATTTATCTTAAATTTAAAGTTTTTAAAGTCGATAAAGAAAGCAAAGATTGGTTAATTGTTGATGTAATTAACTATCGAATAATAGGTAGAGCTTGTAGTAAAAATGAAAAAATATGTTATGAATTTCAGGATAGGCAAGAACCCAAGGTTGGTTCTAAAAAAGATGTTCAAGAAAGAACTTATTATTTAATTACTGCTGTACCGGAGAGTGAAAAAATTGATACTATAGTTTTAAGTCATCTTTCATTTAGTGGAGGAGGAATTACTTTTGGGTCTATTCAGACAAACGATTTGCCTTTAGCTAAATTTACACCTTAAAATGAAGAAAATTTTTAAAAAATTAAAATACATTATTTTCTTACCATATCTTGTTTTTTTAGGATTCATTTTCTATATTCTTTTTATCTGGCAAGAAAAGTCATCAGGAAGTTTTCTAAGTGGTAAAGCTATGGGACTTACAGGTATTTTGATGGTTGCTTTTTATTATACCCTTTTTCTTGTGGCAATTTTTATTATTTCTAAAGTTTTAAAATTTATAATCAAAATTATTAAAAAATAAAATCTCTAATTCCACATTCTTAATTCTATATTCTTAAATTTTGATACCCCTATTGGGTATTTTATTTTTTAGGTATAATTAAATTGAGATGAAAAAATATATTTGTCCAATGGGGTGTATTGAGCCACAGGAAGAGCCTGGTAATTGTCATGTCTGTGGAATGAAACTTGTTGAAGTTGAGGATGTTTCTAGCGAAAGTAGTATTCACATCAGTTCGCGAGAAAGTTCGAAGAATTTCACGGCTCAAAACAAACATCACTGTCACCGTGCTGAAGATTTTTTAAATAAATTTTGGCTTTCTTTAATTTTGACTATACCTATAATTCTTTATTCTGATGTTTTTCAAAAATTTACTGGAATAAAATTGCCATCTTTCGAGGGGATTCAATATTTAATTTTAATTCTTGGCTCAATTATTTTTTTCTATGGTGGCTTTGTTTTTCTTGTTGGTGCTTATCGAGAAATTAAGGCTAAAAATTCTGGTATGATGACTTTGATTGGTTTAGCCATATCTTGTGCATATGTTTATAGTGTTTTTGCTGTTTTATTTAAAATTGGGCGTGAATTTTTCTGGGAACTTACGAGTTTAATTACGATTATGCTTTTAGGACATTATTTTGAAATGAGATCAGTTTCTTCGGCTCAAAGAGCACTGCAGGAAATTGAAAAATTATTACCAGATATCGCTGAGAGAATTATTATGTCGCGAACAGTTACGAACCACTCGCGAACCTCTGCGAACAAAAATAAAGAAATTTTATATAAAGATCTTAGCTACAAAATTGTTGGTTTATTATTCAAGATAAAGAGAGAATTGGGTCTAGGCCATAAAGAAAAAATATATGCTAATGCTTTCGAAATAGAACTTAAAAACAGTGGAATAAATTTTGAAAGAGAAAAAGAGATACAGTTAATTTACAACGATAATGTAGTTGGAAAATATAAACCAAATTTTATAATTGAAGATAAAGTAATAATAGAATTTAAAGCATTACCTTTAGTCACAAAAAGAGATAAAAAACAAATATGGCATTATCTTAGAGGGACTAAATATACATTAGCACTTTTAGTAAATTTTGGTAAAAAAGATGTAGAGATATATAGGATAGTACATTCTAATAAAGGTACACATCCTTCAAATGATATTTACGTGAGTTCGCAGAATGGTTCGCATATTAGTTCGCAAGATCGTTCGCAAGAGTTCGCAACTGAAAATAATGTTCGCAATAGTTCGCGAGAAAGTTCGCAAGAGTTCGCGACTGAAATTATAAAACTCGAAGAACTTAAAGTAGGCGATATAGTTTTAGTAAGACCTGGAGGAAAAATTCCCACTGATGGAGTTGTTATTGAAGGGAAATCAGAAGTTAATGAAAGTATGATTACTGGTGAAAGTAAGCCAGTTTTGAAAGAAATAGGTTCAGAAGTTATTGCTGGAACAATTAATGGTGATGGAATGTTGAAAATTAAAGTAACAAAAATTGGTGAAGAGACATTTTTAGCGGGGATCAAAAGATTAATTAAAGAAGCTCAAGCCTCAAAATCAAAACTTCAGGTTTTAGCTGATGTTTTTGCTAAATATTTAACATTTATCGCTATTTTTATTGGTCTTTTAAGTTTTACTCTTTGGCTTTTGGTTAAAAAAGATTTTGCTTTTGCTTTAGAAAGATTAGTTACTATTTTGATTATTGCTTGTCCTCATGCTTTAGGTTTAGCTATTCCTCTTGTTGTTGCTATTTCAACATCTTTAGCAATTCATAATGGATTTTTAATTAGAAATAGACTCCAACTTGAACTTGCAAGAAAAATAGATATTGTTTTATTTGATAAAACTGGAACCTTAACTTCAGGAAAATTTAAAGTGAAAAAGATATTAACACAAATCAGTTCGCGAGAGGGTTCGCATATTAGTTCGCGAGAAGGTTCGCAAGAATTAACGATCCTCCAACTTGCAGCTTCTTTAAGTCAATATTCTTCTCATTTTATCTCTCAAGGAATTTTAGAAAAAGCAAAAGAAGTTAGTCGCGAACTTTCGCAAATTTTACCGCAAACAGATGCGAACATTAATGGATTGGAGTTTTTAAAAGTTGAAGATTTTGAAAATTTACCTGGAAGGGGAGTGAAAGGAAGAATTGGGGGTAAGCTTTATTATTTGGGTGGTGATAATTTATTAAAAGAATTAGGTATTGAAAAACCACAAATTACAATAAATAATAATGTTCGCAATAGTTCGCAAGAAAGTTCGCAAGATCGTTCGCAGGAGTTCGCGACTGATATTGTCGGAACGATAGTTTATTTAATTGAAGAGAAAAATATTTTAGGAGCAATTATTTTGGAAGATGAAATTAGAAAAGAATCTTTTGAAGCAGTTAAGGGGCTTCATAAATTAGGTGTTAGAGTTTTGATGATAACTGGTGATAAAAAAGAGATTGCTGAGAAAGTTTCAAAAGAGCTTGAAATCGATGAATATTTTGCTGAAGTTTTACCAGAAGATAAAGTAAATAAAGTTAAAGAACTTCAAAAGCGTGGCTTTAAAGTAATGATGGTTGGAGATGGAATTAATGATGCGCCAGCACTTATGCAAGCTGATGTTGGAGTTGCTATTGGCGCTGGAACAAATGTTGCCATTGAATCAGCAGGAATAATTTTAGTAAAGAATGATCCGAGAGACATTATTAAGATAATTGAACTTTCAAGAAAAACTTATCAAAAAATGATAGAAAATTTATTTTGGGCAACTGGTTATAATATTGTTGCTCTTCCTCTTGCTGCTGGGATTTTAGCTTTTAAAGGGATTTTACTTTCTCCAGCCTTAGGTGCAATTTTTATGAGTTTATCTACAATTATTGTTGCCTTAAATGCTTTAAGGTTAAGTTAAGATGTAGCAAAATTTTTCTATTACTTGGAAAGAATAATTAAGAAATTTGCTAATCACTAAAAATAGGATTTATAGCTTATTACTGACTTTCATTTTATATTATTTTTGAAACAGCAGGTAAAAAGGAAATTAAATGATTTTTGTGGTGTCAACCAATAAAGTTATTTAAATCGTGTTATAATTTTATACGATTATGTTAAAGATTTTTAAAAATAAAATTTTTTTATTAGGAGTTGTTATTTTAATTTTTGGATATTTCATCTATAGAAATTTTTTATCTAATAAAAATCAAAATCTTTATACTCTTATTCAAGTTGGAAGGGGTGACATTACTATTGTAACAAGTGGTACTGGTTATGTTATAGCTGATAAAGAAATAGATATTAAGTCTGAGGTCAGTGGCAATGTTGATTTTGTTGGTTTTAAGGAAGGTGATTTTGTTAAAAAAAATAATTTAATTGTAAAACTTGATGATCGAGAAGCTCAAAAATTAGTAAGAAATGCTGAAATCAATCTTGAATCAGCCAAACTTTCACTTGAAAAACTAAAACAACCAGTAGATACTTATACTTTGGTTCAGGCAGAAAATGCTTTATTAGCTGCTCAGCAAGTAAAACAAAAAGCCGAAGATGAACTAAAAAAATCTTATGAAGATGGCGTGAATATAATTACAAATGTTTTTTTAGATGTTAATTATATAATTAACGGCTTAAAAGATATATTTTTTAAAAATAATATTGCTCCGAATTTTTATTTATACAATATTACTTGGTATGCTAATCAAACTTTAGATCGCGAACGAGCCGCTCAGTATGCAAACGAAATTATTAAAGGTTATAATTTAGCTTTTTCAATTTATCTTGATAATTTTAAAAATTATGAAGAACTTTCCAGGTTTTCTGATTTTCAGACTATTGAGAATTTAATTTTAAAAACTTATGAAATGGTTAAAGTTGTTGCGGATGTTGTTAAAACTTCAAAAAATTTTGTTGATTTTGTGGTTAATTATATGAAAGATAAAGACCTCGAAATTCCATCTCTTGTTTTAAATCATCAAATTAATCTTGAGTCTTTTACTTTGAAAATCAATAATAATCTTTCAAGTTTATTAAATATTAAAACAGCAATTCAAACAAATAAAGATAATGTAATCAGCGCTGAGAGATCTGTTATTGAAAAAAGCGAATATCTTCAAAAACTAAAAAAAGGACCAGACGAGCTTGATTTAAAATCAGCTGAACTTTTAGTAAAGCAAAGAGAAAATGAACTTATGGACGCTAGAGAAAAGATAAATGATTATTATATTAGAGCTCCATTTGATGGAGTTATTACAAAGATTAACGTAAAAAGCGGAGACTCTATAGAAAGTGGAAAAGTAGTAGCTACTTTATCTACTAATAAAAAAATAGCTGAAATTGTTTTAAATGAGGTTGATGTTACTAAAGTTAATATTAATGATGAGGCTTTTTTAACTTTCGACGCTTTACCAGAAGTTAGGTTAAAAGGTAAGGTAGTTTCCATAAATCCAGCTGGCGAAATTTCTCAGGGAGTAGTTAGTTATAAAATTAAAATTGCTTTTGAAAATAACCCTCAGGTAAAAATAGGAATGACTGTTAATGCTGAAATAATTAATGAAAAAAAAGAAAATGTTTTAGTTGTTCCTAATCAAGCCGTTAAAAAATTTCAAGATAAAATATTTGTTGAAGTACCCGACGAAAGAGATTTAAATATTTTAAATAAAAAAATTTATAATTTAGAAAATTTTGGAATAAATAGTAATAAAAGAATAATTAGCCTTAATTTAAATTATCAGCCTAAAATGAAATTTATTAAAACAGGTTTAAGCGATGAAAAAAATATTGAAGTTTTAGAAGGTTTAAAAGAAGGAGAATGGGTGATTATTAAGTCATCAATAATTAATCAAAAGTCATCAAATAATGAAGAACAAGGATTTTTTCAAAGATTTTTCCCTCAGCCAAGGAGATTTATTCGTTCTCCTGGAATTAAACAATGATTGAACTTAAAAATATAACTAAAGTTTATAAAACTGGTGAAGTAGAAACTACTGCTCTTAAAAATATAAATTTAAAAATTGAAAGAAGTGAATTTGTGGCGATAATGGGACCTTCAGGTTCAGGGAAATCAACTTTAATGCATATTATTGGACTATTAGATAGGCCCACATCAGGAGAATACTTTTTAGAAGGGATTAATGTCAATAGGTTAAGCGATAATGAACTTGCTAATTTGAGAAATAAAAAAATTGGTTTTGTTTTTCAAGCATTTTATCTTTTACCAAGAAAGAATGTTTTAGAAAATGTAATTTTACCAACAATTTATAGTGGATTAGATCAAGAATTAAGAGAAAAAAAGGCTAAAAAAGCTTTAAAAGATTCTGCTTTTCCAGAAAATTTTATTTATCATTATCCTAATCAACTTTCTGGAGGAATGATGCAAAGGGTTGCTATTGCTCGAGCTTTAGTTAATGATCCAGAAATAATTTTAGCTGATGAACCAACAGGTAATTTAGATACTAAAACTGGTGAAGTCATTATGCATACCTTGCAAAAACTTAATTTAGAGAAAGGTATAACTATTGTTTTAATTACTCATGAAGAATATATTGCTCAACATGCTGAAAAAATTATTAAAATAAGAGATGGAGAAATTATTGCTGAAGAAAAAGTAAAAAATAGAAAAATTTTATATTACAATAATGAAATTTAATGATCTATTAAAAGAAAGCTTAAGTTCTTTAAAAGCAAACAAATTAAGGACAGGTCTTACAATGCTCGGTATTATAATTGGTGTTGCTTCTGTAATTTCTATGATTTCATTAGGTGAAGGTTCAAAAATTAGTATTCAAAGAAGTATTGAAAGTTTAGGATCAAATAATTTAATTGTTTTTCCAGGAATAGTTCAACCAGGGAGAGGTTTTATAGCTAGTGGTCGGGGTGGTGCCGAAGTTTTAAAAATAAAGGATGTTGAAGAACTTCGAAAAATTGAAAATATTATCGCGATTTCACCAGAAATTCAAAGAAGATTTCAGATTGTTTCTGAAGTTGGAAATAATATAAATTCAACAGTTTTAGGAATTTCTTCTGATTTTTTTATTGTTAGGAATATTCAAATTGCTAATGGAGAAAAAATTTCTGAAGATAATGTAAAATCATTTTCTAGAGTAGCTGTTTTAGGAAGTAATATTACTAAAGATTTGTTTGGTGATATTAATCCTTTAGGAAAAAAAATTAGAATAAATAACTTAAGTTTTAGAGTAATTGGCGTAATGCAGCCTAAAGGATCGACTGGTTTTGTAAGTTATGATGATTTTATTTTAGTTCCCTACAGTGTAATGCAGAAACAATTAGCTGGTACTGAGTATTTTAATTCAATAGCAGTTAAGGTTGATAGCAAAGAAAATATTGAAAAAGTTAGAGGAGAAATAGAAGAAAGATTGGTTAAACTTCATAATGTTTCTGAACCAGACTTTTCAATTTTTTCTCAAGAGGATATTCTAAGTACTCTAACTTCAGTTATTAATACTTTTACGATTTTTCTTTCTTTTATTGCCGGAATTTCGTTAGTTGTTGGTGGAATCGGAATTATGAATATGATGTTAACTAGCGTGACCGAAAGGACAAGAGAAATTGGTTTAAGAAAAGCGATTGGAGCAAAAAGGAATGATATTTTAAAACAAATTCTTTTAGAATCTATTTTTATAACATTAATTGGTGGTTTAGTTGGTATTATTTTAGGTTCAACTATAACTTTTGTAGTTGGTAAAATTGCTAATATTAATATTTTAATTTCCATTAAAGCTATTTTAATTTCTGTTTTTATTTCAACCTTAATAGGAATGATTTTTGGTTATTATCCTGCCAAGAAAGCAAGTAATTTAGATCCAATTGAGGCATTAAAGTATGAATAAAATGATTTTAGTTTATATTACTAGTCTTAATTAAAGGACGGCCTTTAAGATTAGTTATTATCTATTAAAAAATTAATTGGTTGCGCAAATATTTTTAATGAATACTTAAAATATCTTCTTCAAGATTTAGGATAATTTTTAGGTTAAATAATTTTCAATTTTTTGAATATAGTTATTGAGTTTTGTAATTGAAATTCTTTCAAACTTTTCAGTTAACATATCAAAAGCTGTCTTTGGAAAAACATTTTTATACTTTATATCTTCTCCATAAAGATTCTTTTCTTTAATATTTTGCCAGAAAATTGGTATTGAAAGTTTATTAAGATTATCTATTTCATATTGGATAATTTTTCTAAAATAACTTTTGTGATAATTATAGTGAAATCTTTTACTGTTTTCTTTTAAGGCTTTTTTTAGTCTGAGATTAAATTTTTTAAGAGGAAAGTTAATTGGTTGAAGTATGTGTTGAATTAAAATAGAATAAAATGAAGTTTTTCTAAGAATAACTCTTGAAAATATCGGATCTTTTTGTTCGTCGATCATTTTTAAAATAAAATGCCTATTTTTTAAAATCCATAAGTAACTTTCTTTAAATCCTTTTATTATCTGCTTTTTAAAATTTTTTGGATTCCATAATGTTTTTTCATTTTTAAAGATTCTATTATGGGGTTGCATTTTACTAAATGTTCTATATTTTAATCTCATTCTATCTGTAAACTTATAAAGAACTACTGGCTGAGTTAGACTAATTAATTTTTTATTGCCACCGTAGATAGCACTTGTTAAATTTTTAGATTTTGGCCTTTCAATAAAACCTGTTGAAAGTAAACTATTTGCTAAATTTTTGTTTCTATAAAGACTATAATTTGTAAAAATAGTTTCTGTGTCTAAGATAATTGGATTTGATCGAAAAGCAATAATATTTTCCATATGAAAATCAGAGCCATTTAAGGCGAAAACTAATCCAAAAAGATTACCAAGACTTTCATAAAATAATTTTGCTTCATTTTTGTTTATATTTTTATTTTTTAAAGGTATAAATTCACAAATCCATAAATCATCTATGTTTATGCTTTTAGGATTTTTTAAATTTTTGTAGAGATCTTTATTAAATTTTTCTAAGATATAACTAAAAATAGGTTGATAACTAAAAACGTGAGGTTTAATTTTTAGATACTTTTTATTTTCAAATTTTAGAAAAATTGTTCTTTTTCCTTTAGTGTGTCTATCACTTGCCTGAGGATAGATGAAAAATAGTAATTTAGAGCGTAATTTAAAAAATCTTTCGATTTTAGACCAATTTTCATCAAGTTTATTAAAAATGTCTAAGAAGAAATTTTTTTCTTCCTGTAGATATCCTTCGATTATTTTATCGATTTCTGGATAAAGATGAAATAAATTATCTTTTCTTAAGTTAATAAAATTTTTAAATCTTTCATAAGAATTTTTACCTTTTATTAAACAATTACTTTTATCTAAATAAAGCTGCCAACAAAAAGTAGGGAGAGTTATATTTTCTAAGTTTTTGGTTAGATTTTCTAAAAAATGGTTAATAAAAAAATTCGCATCTTTTATTATTTTCGATTTTATAGACCTTTTTAATTCGTTTTTTAAAGTTTCGAGACGATCCCTATAAAATACCTTAAGCATCCTTATTCAGTTAGATAGTGCTTCTACAAGTACCTGTGGCGCAACACTTTGTTGAGTTAAATACTGCTAATTTCTCTAATTTTCTTACTGTTGTCCAATTTATTTCATTATAACCTGTAGGATGAAAACCGTTATACTTTTTTCCTTTAAGCCATTCTTTTATGGCTACTTTTAATTTTGTTTTCTTCATGTTTACTAAATTATATCATAAGATTATGCTACAATATATTTTATGGAGCAAAAAGTAAGTAATTTGGTTTTAGTTGAAAAAATTACTTTAAAAAACTTTAAACAAGACAAGACTCTCTTAAGTAAATTTGTTAATTACATCTATGATTATTTCTATAAATTTGAAAAAATCAAACTTCAAAAAAATGATATAAAAAAACAAGTGTTAAAAAAGATTACCGACAAAAACAATGTTTACTTTGCTATTAGAGAAAATGAAAAAACAGTCGGCCTCGTTCATCTTTACCTTAGTAAAAAATATATTGATTTATGCCTTATTTATATTGAAAAACAATATAGAGGAAAAGGGATAGGTAAGCAAGTTATTAACTATTTAAGAAGATATTTTAAAAAGTTATCAAAAAAAATTAAATACTTTAGAATTGAAATTGATAGTAAAAATTATTACTCTCAAGAATTTTTCAAAAAGCTAGGAGCAAAGGAAAAAAGCGTTATTTATCTTTTAAAAATTTAAAATATAAATTTACGAACTAAAAGTAAAATTAAGAAAATTAACCCAAAAATTATTCTATAATAACCAAATAAAGACAAGTCATTTTTTTGGAGATATTTTAAAAACCACTTAATAGTTATTAAGGCAAAAATAAATGAACTAATTATCCCTACAAGAAGGGAAATAAAATTTTCGGGGCTAAATATTGGTGTTTGAAGACTTGTTTTATATAAATCATAGATTCCCGCGCTAACTATTGTAGGGATAGCCAAAAGAAAAGAATAAATGACAGAATCCTCTCTTTTGAAGCCTAAAAATAACATACCTAAAATAACAGCTCCAGATCTAGAGACTCCAGGGATAATTGAAATTGCTTGAATTAGTCCAATAAGAATTGCCTGGAGCCAGCTCATTTGATTTATTGTTTTATAAATTACTAGTTTTCCTTTTTTAATTAAAATTTCAACTCCTAAAAATATTATTCCTCCTAAGATTAACATTAGGATTATTATTAACTCACTTTCGAAAAGAAGATTTTTTACAATTTTATAAAAAATAAGCGAAACTAGAGCTGTTGGAATAAAGGAAAGAATTAAATTTTTAATTATTTTTTTGTTTGAGGTTAAAATTTTAAAATAACTTAAAAGGACTGCTAAAATTGCACCAGATTGAATAAAAACTTCAAAAAATTTATGAAATTCTGTTTGGGGAATATTTAAAATTTTTGAAAATAAAATTAAATGAGCTGTCGAAGAAATTGGTAAAAATTCTGTAATACCCTCAATTAAACCAAGAAAAAAAGCTTTAAGCATATATAATTATAAGCATTTTTTAAGATAATTTAAAAATGAGCAATTTTATAGTGTTGATTTTTCAAAAATTAGGATTTATAATTATATATTACCCGGGTATGGTATAATTAATTTATGGACAAAGAATTGAAAAGAAAAATTTTAAAAAGATTAAATATAGTAAAGGGACAATTAGAAGGATTAGGAAAAATGGTAGAAAATGAAAAATATTGTATTGATATTTTGATTCAATCAATGGCAATAAAAAATGCTCTATCGGGGATTGAGGATTTAATTTTAGAAAATCATTTTCGAACTCATGTTCCAAAACAATTTAAAAATAAAAAAGAAATTGCCATTAAAGAATTATTAAAAATTTTCAAATTAGCAAAAAGAAAATGAAAAAGCTTTTAATTATTATTTTATTATTTTTTGCCGTTGTTTCTTTTGCTTTTGCTCACAGTGAAGATGCTGAATTGAATGCTGAAATTCAAAAAGGAAGGGAACTCTTTGAAAAATTACAGCAAGGAAAAATTACCTGTCAAGATTTAACTAATGAAGATTTTCATTCAATTGGTGAATATGCTATGGAACTTATGGTTGGTGGAAGTGATCATCTTTTAATGAATCAGATGATGGAAAGAATGCATGGTAAAGAAGCTGAAGAACAGATGCATATAAATATGGGGAAAAGATTTAGTGGTTGTGAAACTGGTTATAATAAGTCGAATTGGATGATGGGACCAATGATGAATATGCCGATGATGGGTTATTGGGGATGGTGGAATTTTTCTAATTGGAAAGGTTGGAGTATTTTTGCTCCTATTTTTGCGATTGTTGGTGTTTTTTGGATGTTAATTGTTTTAATTTTCCCAATACTTATTTTAGTTTTATTCATTTTGGGAATAATTTATTTAATCAAAAGATTAAAAGAAGGAATTAATAAATAAAATGGTAAAGAAAATTCAAAAGGAAAATAAAAATTATTATCAATGTGAAATTTGTGGCTATTATTATGAAAGTGAAGGATTAGCAAAAGAGTGTGAAAAGTGGTGTCAAGAGTGCAAAAGCTGTAATTTAGAGATTATAAAACAAAGCATTGGTAGGGAAGAGATTGAAAAACGAAAAGTATTTAATTTTGGTTCGTTGGTTTTGGGGGTTTTGCTTGGTGGTCTAATTGGTAGTTCAGCAGTTTTTTTGATGAATTATAAATTAGAAAGCAATAAGCAAACTTCGCTTTCTTTTGTTCAGCAAGTGGTGGCGAATGTTTTACCAAGAGAGGGATTTAAAACAAAATTAGTTTTGGGTGATGCTGTTAAAAAAATGGTTGATTGTGGGGTAATTGATTTAGAAAAAATGAAGAAAATTTATAATGGGCAAATTCCTGAATATTTTCAAAAATTAATTAATGGTTATTATGAGCCTTTAGTTATTGATCAAGAAACAGCTAATTACCTTTTAAATATTTTTTGGCCTTTGGGACTTTCAAACAAAACTGAATTTAATAAAAATATTCCTTTTACTGAGAAAGATTTACCTTATTTAGCTTCAACTGGTGGTTGGTGGTTAGGTAAGAAAGATAATGGAGCTGAATATTTTAATAAATGTGAAATTATAAAATTAACTCCTAAGCAAGAGGAAATTGTTTATGAAGTAGCTCAAAATACTTTTAGGCCTTGTTGTGATAATTCAACTTTTGCTCAAGATTGTAATCATGGTTCAGCTTTACTTGGAGCTTTAGAACTTGCAGCCAGTCAAGGATATTCAAAAGATGAACTTTATAAATTGGCTCTTCAGTTAAATTCTTTTTGGTTTCCTCAAAATTATGTTAAGATTGCTTTATATAAAAAGTTAGTTGAAAATACCGACTGGCCAATTCATGCTGGTTCGCGAGAAAGTTCGCAAGAGTTAGCATTAATAAAAGAAATTATGTCAGTTAAATATTCTTCAATTTCGGGTTATCTTCAAAACGTCGAACAAAAATTAGCAAAATTAAATCTGCCAGAATTTCAGTCATCTGGCGGAAGTTGTGGATTATAAAAATGAAAAACAAAAGTATAATTTTAGGGTTAATAATAGGTTTTCTTTTAGTAGGGTCATTTGTTGTTTTAGTAAAAAATCAATCTTCAAAACAAACTAAATTTTCTGGTATGCTAGTAACTCTTTATAAATCACCGACTTGTGATTGTTGTGCCCAATACGCAAATTATTTAAAAGCAAATGGCTTTAAAATTGAAGTTAGAAAAGTTTCTGATCAAGAACTTGAAAATATTAAGAGGCAAAATAATATTCCTTATAATTTATGGTCTTGTCATACAGTTTTTTTAAATAATTATTTTGTTGAAGGTCATGTTCCAGTTGAGGCAATTGAAAAACTTTTAACTGAAAAACCAGAAATTAATGGTATTGCTCTTCCAGGAATGCCTTCTGGCTCCCCTGGGATGCCAGGAATTAAATTTTATCCATTTAAAATTCATTCAGTCAAAGACGGTAAATATTTAGGAATTTTTATTCAAATCTAACTTAGAGAAAATGAAATTATTTTTAATTTTAATATTTACTATAACTCTACCTTTCGAAGTTATTTTTGCTCATTGTCCTTTATGTACTGCAGGTGCAGGTATTGGAGCTCTTTTAGCTAAGCAAATTGGAATGAAACCTTCAGTGATAGGAATTTGGATAGGGTCTTTTTCTGTTGCTCTTGGAATATGGATTTTTAATATTTTACGTGTTAGCACTTTAGCTAATTTTGTAAAAATTTTCCTTATTTTAGTTTCATTTCTTTCAATCGTGCTCCCTTTAAAAACTTATTTTTATGAAATTGGCTCTTTCTATCTTTATCTTTTTGGAGATTATGGAAGTTTATTTAACAGGACATATGTATATGATAAATTTTTGGCTAGTTCAATATTGGGCGGAGTTGTAATTTTAACTTCTCCTTTAATTAGTAAGATAATTACTAAATTAAGAAAAGGAAAAACTTTTGCTTTTCAGGGCCTTATCTTAACATTTTTGATTCTTGTTTTATTTAGTATTTTCTTTCAGTTTTTATAAAAATGGTAAAAGAAGTGTTTATACTTTTACTAGTGAATGTATTTTTTTACCTAATTTTTACATTTTTCAGTAATTTTAGAAATAAATATTTTTGTACAGTTTGTGCTTCGGTCTTTAGTACTTGGCTTTTATTTTTGATTTTAAATTACTTTGGATACTTTACTAATAAGGTAATTTTAGCTATCTTAATTGGAGCAAGCGCAAGTGGAGTTTTTAATCTTTTAAAGGAAAAATTAGGTCTTTTCAAATTTCCATTCATTTTAACTTTATTTTATTTTGGCTATTTTCTTTTAACAAGAGAGTTAGATTTTTATAACGTAGCAATTTTAATTTTTCTTTGGCTAGTGTTTTTAATTTTATTTTTTGTCTATAAAAAACAAAATTTTAAATATTTTTTAAAAATATTAGATTGCTGTAAGAATTGGTAAGTTATTTGAGTTATAATTTTTAATATGGGAATTTTTGATAACACTCTTAAAAAACTAGAAAAAGCAAAGGAAATTTTAAAAAATCTCGAGGGACAGAAAGTTGAGGAGGTGTTTGAAATTTTAAAAAGTCCTCAAAGAGTTATAACGGTTACTCTTCCCTTAAAACGAGATGATGGTAAATTAGAATTTTATAAAGGCTATAGAATTGAACATAATAATTTCTTGGGGCCATATAAAGGTGGAATCAGATATTCTCTCTATGTTGATGAAGATGAAATAAAAACTTTAGCTTTATTAATGACTCTTAAATGTGCTTTAATCGGCTTACCATTGGGAGGAGCTAAAGGTGGGGTAAATGTTGATCCAAAAAGTCTTTCAGAGGGAGAACTAGAAAGACTTTCAAGAGAATATGTTAGAAAGATTTATGATTTTATTGGGCCAGAAAAAGATATTCCAGCACCTGATGTTGGGACAAATTCTAAAATAATGGATTGGATGGTTGATGAGTATCTAAAAATTAGCAAAAAGAAAGATATATATTTGTTAGCTAGTTTTACAGGGAAATCAGTTCAAAATCACGGCCTTGAGGGTAGAGAAGAAGCAACTGGTAAGGGTGGGGAAATAATTTTAGAGTTTTTGACTAAAAAATTGAACTTTAAAGAACCTCTTAAAATTGCAGTTCAAGGTTTTGGGAATGTTGGTTATAACGTAGCTAAATTTTTATTTGAAAAAGGTCACAAAATTGTTGCTCTTTCTGATAGTAAGGGTGGAATATACTGCCAAGATGGTTTTGATCCAACATTAGTGATGAAATGGAAAGAAGAAAGAGGATCAATTAGTGATTATTTAAAAGAAAATATTAATGATTCAAAATCAAAAATCAAGATAACCAACGAAGAAATTTTAGAACTAGAAGTTGATGTCTTAATTCCTGCGGCTATTGAAAATGTAATTAATCAAGATAATGCTAATAAAATAAAAGCTAAGATAATTTTAGAAATGGCCAATAACCCAACAACAAATGAGGCTCAAAAAATTCTAGAATCAAGAAAAATAATTGTTATTCCTGATATCCTCGCTAATTCTGGTGGTGTGGTAGCTTCTTATTTTGAAATGCTTCAAAATATTAAAAATGAAAAATGGACAAAAGGAAGAGTATTTTCTGAATTGAAAGATTATTTATTTAAAGCATTTGAGGAAGTTTGGTACTATTTTGAAAAATTTAATCTTAGTCTTAGAGATAGTGCTTTTACGATTGCTCTAAAAAGAATCAGCCAAGCTTATCAACTATGAAGCAAAGTAAAAAAATCTTAAGAAAGAAGATTTTTAAGCTTGTCAATAAAGAGCTAAAAAAGATTTATCCTCAAATAAAAATAGCTTTAAATTTTTCTAATCAATGGGAACTTTTGGTAGCAACAATTCTTTCAGCTCAGACTACTGATAAAAAAGTAAATGAAATTACCGAAAAGCTTTTCAAAAAATACAAAACTTTAGATGATTACTTAAAGGCTGATCTTAAAGAGTTTGAAAAAGATATTAAAGGAGTAAACTATCATAAAAATAAAGCTAGGTTTATTTTAGAGGATGCTAAAATAATAAAAGAAAAATTTAATGGGAGGGTTCCTAACAAATTAGAAGAGCTTTTAGAGCTTAAAGGAGTTGCTAGGAAAACAGCAAACATAGTTCTTTCTGTTGGCTATAACATTTATGAAGGTATTCCAGTTGATACTCATGTTAGAAGATTAAGTCAAGTTTTAAAACTTACTGATGAAAAAAAGCCTGAAAAAATAGAAAAAGATCTAATGGAAATAATTCCTAAAGGGAAAGAGTGGATAGAATTTCCTTTAAGATTAATTCAATACGGAAGAGATTTTTGTCCAGCTAAAAAACATAATCATGAAAAATGCCCCCTTACAAAGCTCTTAAAGAAAATAGGCGTGAAATAATATGAGTAATTTTCTTATTATTGCAGGAGTTTTTCTAATTTTAGTAGGCGTTCTTTTAAAATTTAAATTTCTCTTGCCAGGGGATATTTTAATTAAAAAAGAGGGGTTTATTTTTTACTTTCCAATTGCAAGTTCTCTAGTTGTAAGCATAATTCTTACTTTAATTTTTTGGATAATAAGCAAAATTAAATAGGGATGTGATATAATTTAAAAATGTTAAATTATCCCGATTTTAACTTTTTAGATGAAAAAATTCTTTCTTTAATCAAAATATTAATAATTTTTTTAATAGCTTATTTTTTAATTCCTTTAGCAATTTCGTTAATTTTTAGAACAACATATAAACTAAATCAGAGATTGATGAAATTTCAAAAAGAAAGGCTTCATACAATTGAAAAAACTATAAAACTGATGGTAAAATTTATATTAATTTTTATTTTCATTTTTGCAATTCTTAACTATTTAAAAATTAAAATCACAGCAATCTTAACTGGTACTGGGATTGTTGGTGGTGCATTAATTTTAATTTTTCAAAATAGCTTAAGAGATTTATTTACTGGATGGATTTTTGTTTTCGAGGATGTTTTTAGAAAAGATGAAAACGTTCTTATAAATAATTCTTTTAAAGGGAAAGTTATAGATTTAACTATACGCTACTTAATTTTGGAGACTGAAGATGGTTCAATTTTATACATACCATTTAGTAAGATAGATTTTATTCAAAATCTATCTAGAAAGAAAGAATCAAACAATGATAGAGGAACTTTATGATGAAAAATTGAAAATTTTAGAAGAAAAAGCAAACGAAATAAGAAGGTTAATTATAGAAATGTTATTTGAAGCTGGTTCAGGCCATTCAGCTGGACCACTTGGAATGGCTGATATTTTTTCTGCTTTATATTTTCATATTTTGCGTCATGATCCTAAAAATCCAAATTGGCAAGATCGAGATAGGCTAGTTTTGTCTAACGGTCATATTTGTCCTGTTCAATATGCAGCTATGGCTCTAGCTGGTTATTTTCCGAAAGAAGAACTTAAAACTTTAAGAAAAATAAATAGTCGACTTCAAGGTCATCCTCACCGAACCAGTCTTCCTGGAATTGAAAATACTTCAGGCCCCTTAGGTGAAGGAATATCGCAAGCAATAGGAATGGCAATTGCCGCAAAACTTGATAAAAAAGGTTATCATATTTACTGCATAACTTCTGATGGTGAGCATCAAGAAGGGAATATTTGGGAAGCTTATATGTTTTTAGGTAAAAATCAACTTGAGAATTTAACTATTATTATCGACCGAAATTATATTCAAATTGATGGTTTTACTGAAGATGTAATGCCCCTTGAACCATTAAAGCAGAAATTAGAATCTTTTGGTCTTCATGTCTTAGAAGTTGACGGGCACAATATAAGAGCTTTTGTAGACGCTGTTAGAGAAGCAAGATCAGAATGGAAAAGAACATCAGTAATTATTGCTTATACAATTCCAGGTAAGGGAGTTAGTTTTATGGAAAAAAAATTTGAATGGCATGGAAAGCCACCAAATAAAGAAGAAGCAAAAAAAGCAATTGACGAACTTAGAACTTTAGGTGGTAAAATTATTAGTGAGCATCAATAAATTAAGTTTTGCTAATTGCAAACAAATTTTTTTAAATATAATTTAAATATGGGGAAAGAATTTTTTAAAAAAGTATTAATCATAATTTTTATTTTCGCTATTTTTAATTCAACTCTTGCCCAGACACAACAAATTCAAATAGATTCTAAGCTTTTAATCAAGCTTATTGAATTGTTAAAAAATTTAATTCCAACAACATCTCCTTCGATAGCTACCCCATCACCTCAACAAGTTGAAGTAAAAATTACTCCCTCTAAAAGTGATTCTTTTTCAGTAGAAAAACAAGCTACTCAAGAAGTTATAAAATTATCCTTACCTGATGAAAATAGAGAAGATGATATTATTGTTCAGCTAAATAATCTAAAAATAACAAAAATTATCTATCCAAATGAACTTTCAGTTTCAGACGCTCAAGCAATTTTCTTAGTGACTCCAGGTCATGATTGGAGTTGTATAAGGTATGAAAGTGAAAAAAGTAATAAAAAAATGAATTGTGACTCAAATTTAGATAAAACAATTCCTCAAAAAGAATTAGCGATAAAAATCAAAGATGATACTATTTTACTTAAAAAAAATAGGCAAAGAGCAAGACTAGAAAATTTTTGGGAAGAAGATAAGATAAATGTCTATGGCTTTATGGATATGGATAATTACGGAATAGAAGCTTTAATTGTAAGAAGAATTAATGAAGGTAAGTTTAAAGTTCTTTCACCTAATGGTGGCGAGGTATGGAAAGTTGGAAATGTATACACAATAAAATGGGATGGTTCAAAATTTCCTAAGGATGCTAAAATACAGATAGGTTTATATAATGTTAAATTTCCAACTGAGGCTGGCTCATATTCTGAAGTAACTATTGCTGATAACATACTTAATACAGGAAGTTATCAATGGAAAGTTGCTACAAGCGGATTTGTTTGGGGAGGAACTATAAAACCTGATTTACCTAATAAATTCAGTTATAAAATTAAAATTTATGTTAAAAATGGACTAGGATTTGATGAATCTGACGCTCCTTTTAGTATTATTGCTGATCAAATTGTTACTGGTCAAGATGAAAATCTTTTTCTTGGTTGGTATGAACATAAATTTGGTAAAATAAAATTTAAGTATCCACCAGATTGGAAGGTTGAAGAAGAATATTATACAACTCCTGCTCAAGAAGCTGAAGGTATACCTCCCCAAGTTATAGGTTTAAAAGTATATCCTAAAAATTTACCACCAGGTGCTAATGTTTTTGATTACACTATCTTTTTTGGTGGTAGACAAATTGATTGTCGAGTTCATTCTCAATATACAACTAAGTGTTTTACCATTTCCTCTTTTAATCCAGTATATACCTATAGTAAAGATCCTAAAGTTCTTGAAATATTTGATTTAATAGTTAAAAGTATAACTTATGAAGAATAATTCTCTTGTTTCTTTTTAAAGTTATTCCTCTAAAATAAAGATGTGCCAAATGCCAGTAATTATAAGTGAAAAGTACCTAAAAATGTAAGTTTTTATTAGCCTTTATTATTAATATAGAATTTCTATAACCATTTTGTATCCTGAACGAACTTTTGGATGCTTTATGTTAAAATTAGTTATGAAGAAAATAACTAAATTGAAGGATGCAAAAGAAAAAACATTAATTTCCTTTATTTTAATTATTTCTTTATTGTTTCTGTTTTACATTTTTCTAAACAATAAGAAAATAAGAGCTGAAATTATTTATTTTTATCCGCAATCTTGCTTAGGAAGTTTTATTAATCCGGAAAAGGCTCAAGGAGAACCTGAGATTGATAATCAAAGTTTAATTAACGAAACAAACTCAGCTTAGAAAATTAGATAGTTTTATATTTGCTAATGTTAAAAATTAAAACTATAAAGCATAATGCTTAATCCAGAATTAAAATTAAACCCAAAGATTTTTGAAGAGCCCGAAGAAAGACCAATAAGAGATGGTTTTGGTGATGCTCTTTTAGAGCTTGGCGAAAAAAATTCAAATGTTGTTGTTTTAACTGCTGATGTAGCTGAATCAACAAGAGTTCATAAGTTTGCTGAAAAATGGCCTGAAAAATTTATCGAGTGTGGAATTGCTGAACAAAATATGGCTGGAATTGCTGCTGGATTAGCGGTTTCTGGAAAAATTGCTTTTATTTCTTCCTATGCTACTTTTTCTCCTGGTAAAAATTGGGAAACAATAAGAACAACAATTATTTATAATAATGCTAATGTTAAAATTGCTGGGCATCATGCAGGAATTGCAACTGGTCCAGATGGGGCAACTCATCAGGCAACAGAAGATATTGCTATTATAAGGTGTTTGCCGAATATAAGAGTAATCTCACCCTGTGACTACTTTGAAGCAAAAAAAGCAACTTTGTATTCAGCTGATATTTATGGGCCTTTTTATTTAAGATTTGTAAGAGAAAAAACACCAGTTATTACAACTGAAGAGACGCCTTTTAGATTTGGAAAAATAGAATACTTTTGGAAACCAAAAACAGAAAAAGCTGAAATTGCTATTATGGCAACTGGATACTTACTTTACCAAGCACTCCTTGCTGCTAAAGAATTGCAAGAGGAAGGAATAGATGTTTGTGTTTTAAATGTTCATACTATAAAACCATTAGATGAAAAGACACTTTTAGAAGTTGCAAATAAAGTTAAAGGAATTGTCACGGTTGAAGATCATCAAATTCATGGGGGAATGGGAAGTGCTATTGCAGAGTTTTTAGCTAAAACAAAACCACTAAGAATTGAATTTATTGGTCTTCAAAACACTTTTGGGGAATCTGGAAATATTAAAGACTTAATTAAAAAATATGGCCTCGATAAAGAATCAATCAAAAGTGCAGTTAAAAAACTGTTATCTTAAAATAAAATTTTCAAAAGTTATAACTTACCCTAACTTTTTGGCTGAATAACTAATCTATTTTTTTCTTTTCTGGCTTCGGTTCCTAATTTTTTACAAAGCAATCTCATTTTTTTATAATTATTTCCTTTTCTTTTCTAGCTAGTTTTGCTTGGAAATTTTCAATTATTGTTGGGTAAAGCTCTAAATATTCCTTAGAGCTAATTTTATTATAGATAAAAATAAAACTTTCATCGTTTCTTTCAATTTCATCAACTGCGTAATCATCGACAAAGTCGCCAGCACTATATAAAATAAACTTATTTTTGTAAATCTCAATCCCACGAAAAATATGGGGTGAATGTCCAAAAACAAAATCAGCACCACAATCAATAAACTTGTGAGCAAAATAAATATGCTCTTTTAATGGTTCATAACCCCAATTTGGTCCCCAATGAGCTGAAACAATTAAAAAATCTACGACTTTTTTTGTTTTTTAATAAGCTTAAATAAATAGTCAATATTTTTCCCATTTTTTCTAAGTTCAACATAAAATATACCTGGCTTATCTTCTTCTGCTGACGAAGCTGATTCATTGTCTGTAAAAGCAATAAACCCTATCTTTTTACCTTTTAAATAAAAGACTGCTGGCTGAGAAGCTTCTTTTAAATTTAGACCAGCTCCACTATATAAAATTTTATTCTTTTTTAAAATTTCAAGCATCTCTAACAGAGCTTTGTAGCCAAAATCTAAAGAATGATTATTTGCTAGAGAAACTAAATTAATATTTGCAACCTTTAAGACTTTTACATTTTTAGCATCTGAACGAAAATGAAAAACTTTTGGTGTTAGTGACCAAGGTTGACCTTTATCAGAGATAACACATTCTAAATTACAAATTTTTAAATCAGCTTTTTTAAGTATTTCTAAAGTATTACCCCATATATATTCAGGCTTTTCTTTCTTTAAAATCTCATTTACTAGTCTTCCTAACATTACATCACCTAAAAAAACAATTCTCATAGTTAAAATTTAACTCTTTAACAATTTTTTCATGTAAAGAGCATTTTGAACTGCGTAACCACTAAAATCATTGTTAAAGTAAATATAAAGTTCTTTAGGTTTTAATTTTTTAAGATTTTTAGACCATTCTTCTAGCTCGTTATCTTTGTAGAGTGAAGCAAAAATTTTTGGTTTTCCATGAAATCTAACATAAACAAAGCTAGAAGTTTTAATAATCTTAGTTGGCCAACGAGGTGAATCAGAAATTACAAAACTAACCTTATATTTTTTTAAAATTCTATATACACTAGGTTTAAGCCAACTTTTATTTCTAAACTCAAGAGCAAATTTTAGATTAAACTTCTTTAAAATATCTAAAAATTTTTGAAGAGTTTTTAAATCAGCCTTCAAGCTTGGTGGAAGTTGAATTACTATTGGCCCAAGATTTTCTTTTAATTCTTTAAAAGAATTAACTGTTTCTTTTAAAATTTTTAGATCATCTTTTTTAAGTTTTAACCTTCTAAAGTGAGTGAAAAGTCTGTGAAGTTTTAAAGAAAATATAAAATTTTTATTTCTTACTATATCTTTCCACTTTAAAAAAGTCTTTGTTTTTTGAAAATGATAAAATGTTGTATTTATTTCAACAGTATTAAAATTTTCTGCATAAAATTTAAGCATCTCATCTGATTTTATATTTTCAGGATAAAATATCCCTTTCCAATGCCAATATTGCCAACCAGAAGTACCAATAAAGACTTTCATAAATTTATTATATGTGAGATAATTAAAATTATGAAGATTTTAGAAAATATTAAATTAGACCAATTCACTAGTTTTAAAATAGGTGGGGTGGCAAGATATTTTGTTGAGCTCTCAAGTAAAGAAGATTTGGAAAAATTTTTAGAGTGGAAGCAGAAAGTTAATTTACCTATATTTGTCTTAGGTGGTGGGACAAATATCCTCGCTGATGATTTTAGGGGAATAATTTTAAAACCAAAATTTGAACACATAGAAAGAATTGAAGAGACAAAATTAGTTGTTGGTTCGGGAGTTTTAGTCAGCGACCTTTTAAATAAAGTAATTGAATTTTCGCTAAAAGGACTTGAATGGGCTGGAGGATTGCCAGGAACTGTTGGTGGAGCTATTGAAGGTGGTGTTGGTTGTTTCGGAGGTGAATTTAAAAATTTAGTTTTTAAAGTAAAAACTTTAAATCTTGAAAATGGAAATATAGAAAATTTCAAAAAGGAAGAATGTATGTTTGAATATAGAAACTCTATTTTTAGAAAAGAAAGAAAATGGTTAATTATTGAGGCAACTTTAGAATTTGTTTCTTATCCCTTTAAAGATGAACTGAAAGAAATTGCTCAAGAAAAAATAAATTATAGAAAAGAAAAACATCCTTTAGAGTATCCTAATGCTGGAAGTATTTTTAAAAATATACCTTTTGAAAAAGCACCAAAAGTAGTTCAAAACTTAGCTTTAGAAAAAAATAAAGTAAAAAATGATCCATTTAAACTAATTCCAATTGGTTTTTTAATTGCTGAGGCTGGATTGGTAGGTAAAAGAATTGGGGATGCTCAAGTTTCTCAAAAACATGCAAATTTCATAGTCAATTTAGGAAAAGCAAGTTTTAGTGATGTTTATAATTTAATTGAATATATAAAAAAGACTATAGAAGATAAATTTAGTATTAGTCCTGAGCTAGAAATTCAAATAATTAAATGTTAAAATAAAAAAATGGCTAGTCTTATAGATGAAATAAGAAATAGAATAGATTTAGTCGAATTAATTTCAGAATATCTAAACCTCAAGAAAGTAGGAAGTTCCTATAGAGCTCTTTGTCCATTTCATGCAGAAAAAACACCATCTTTTTATGTTTCTCCTCAAAAGCAAATATGGAAATGTTTTGGTTGTAATAGAGGAGGTGAACATTTTAAATTTTTAATGGAGTACGAACATATTGACTTTAAAGAAGCCTTAAAAATTTTAGCCCAAAAAGCAGGAATTGAGCTTAAAAAAATTCCAAAAGAAATAAAAACAAAAATAGATGAAATATTAGAAGTTCATAGAATTGCAGCGAAATTCTTTCAAGAAAAGCTCCAATTAAAAAAAGAAATTATAGAATATCTCAAAAAGAGAGGACTAAAAAATGAAACAATTGAAGAATTCCAAATAGGTTGGGCTGAAGGAAATCTTCCGGATTTTCTTTTAAATCTTGGATTTGAAAAATCAACTTTAATTGATAGTGGTATTTTTTATGAGAAAGATTTTGAGCTTTTCAATAGATTTGAAAAAAGAATAATTTTTCCTATAAAAAATTCAAAGGGATTAATTGTTGCTTTTTCTGGTAGAAGTCTTGATGAAGAACCAAAATATCTTAATAGCCCTGATACACTTATATTTAAGAAAGGTGAAAATTTTTATGGAATTAATTTAAGTTTGCCTTTTATAAAAGAAAGTAAAGAAGTTTTTTTAGTCGAAGGATTTTTTGACTTAATTTTAGCTTGGCAAAGCGGAATAAAAAACATTTTAGCAATTTTAGGAACAGCTCTTACTCCTTATCAAGTTAAAATTCTTAAAAGATATATAAATAAAATAATATTTTCTTTTGATAACGATGAAGGTGGGGAAATGGCAACTTTGAGAAGTGCTATTTTAGTAGGGCAAACAAATATTAAAATGGAAAGAGCTGTTTATGAAAAAAAAGATTTAGGCGAATTTTTGCTTGACCATAAAGCTGAAGAAATTTTAAGGGAAGATCTTCTTGATTTTTGGTTAAAAAGAAAAGAGACTAAAACTTTAATGGAAATTTTACCAATCTTTTTGGCTAGTCTTTCAGATATTGCTTTAAGAGTAGAATATTTGAAAAAAATACAACAATATGATATAATAAAGATTGAATGGCTTATAGAAGCTATAGAAAGAGTTAAAAAACAAATACCTAAAATTCAAGTAACTGAAGAATTACCAACCACCCAAAAAGCACCAGAAAGAAGAAGATATGATCTTTTAGTAGAGTCAATTATAAGCATCTCTTATGGGTTAGGGAAAAAAGATTTAATCGAAGAGATTAAAGAATTCTTGCCTGAAAATCTTGAATCTTATGAAGATTTATGGGAAATGAGATTCGAATATGAAAAATCATTAAACAACAATCTTGAAGGTTATCTTGAACATCTTATAAGAGAACTTAAAAAAGAATTTTACAGAAATAAAATTAAGGAAATTTCTCAGCAACAGTTAGATGAAGGAAAAGTAAAATCAATAATGGAGCTAACTAAAAAACTGCAAAAAATCTATGAAGAAGAAAAAAGAAAAAAATAAAAAAACTAAAAGTAGAAAGAAAAACGAAAAAAAATATATTGTTTTGGATGAAAAAACTAAAGAAAAAATTTCTGAGTTAATAAACAAGGGTAAAGAAAGGGGATTTATCACTGATGATGATATTTTACACTTCTTTCCAGATATAGAACAGAATTTATATATCTTAGAAGAAATATACAATCAAGCTGAAACAAGTAACATAGAAGTAAAAAGTTCTCACCAATTTTTTGAAGAAGAACCGCCATTTTTAGATCTTGAAATGGAAAAAGAATTAGGTGATGCTATTCAAAATTATCTTAAAGAAATAAACAGATATCCACTGTTAAGCTATGAAGAAGAACAAGAATTAGCTAAAAAAGCAGCTAAAGGAGATAAAGAAGCAAGAGAAAGACTAATAAAGTCTAACTTAAGATTAGTAGTAAGTATAGCAAAAAAATATTGGCATCAAAAAACTAATTTAAGCTTTATGGATCTTATTCAAGAAGGTAATATAGGACTGACAAAAGCAGTAGATAGATTCGACTGGAAAAAGGGTTATAAATTTTCTACTTATGCAACTTGGTGGATAAGACAAGCAATCTCAAGAGCTATAGCTGATCATGCAAGAACAGTAAGACTTCCAGTTCATGTTGTTGAGGTTCTTTATAAGCTTAATAAAATAAAAAAAGAAATAGAACAAATTTTAGGTAGAGAGCCAACTCCAGAAGAATTAGCAAAAGAATCAGGTATACCTCTTTCCAAAGTAAGGAAATTGATAATCTATGCAAAAGAAACAGCCTCCTTGGACGCTCCTCTTACTGAAGGAAGTGAACTTAAAATAAAGGATATTGTTTATGATCCTAATATGAATCCAGAAATGTATGCTCAATATCAAAAAATTAAAGAAGTTATTAATGAAGCACTTCAAGACCTTCCAGAAAGAGAAAGAAAAGTTTTAGAGTTAAGATTTGGGCTTAAAGATGGAGAACCAAAAACTCTTGAAGAAGTTGGAAGAATATTTGGAGTTACTCGAGAAAGAATAAGACAAATAGAATTAAAAATTTTAGAGAAGCTTAAAAATAATGAAAAAATTAAAAAATTAAAGTTTCCTTTATAAAATTTCTAAAATTTTATAAGAGAAATCTTTATCGCCTACAGCGTACTTAACAACATCTCCAATTTTTTTACCTATTAAAACTTTTCCCAAAGGAGAATTTTCTGAAATTTTACCATTAACAGGATCAACTTCTCCATAACCAACTATTTCTACTTCAAGAGTTTTATTTGTTTTAAGATCTAAAAGTTTGACTTTATTTCCAACATTAACATAATTGTTATCCTTAGTTGAAATTATCTGGGCATTTTCAATTATTTTTTTAATTTCTAATATTCTCCGTTCAAGCTTCATTTGCTCTTCTTTTGAAATTGAATATTCTGCATTCTCGCTTAAATCTCCATGACTAGCAGCTGCTTTTAGCATTTCAGCTATTTTTTTTCTTCCTTCAGTCTCTAGATATTCAAGTTCTTCTTTCAATTTTTGGTATTGTTCTTTTGATATTTTCATAATATTTTTCAAATGGTCTAATAAATTTAAAATAAAGCTCAAAAATTTTAAGTTTTTAGGTTATAATATTAAAATATTAACATAGATTTTTAAAATTTCAAGTCTTCTAACTATGACAAGAGTAATTGTTCTTCTTTCAGGCGGAGTTGATTCCTCGGTTAGTGCTCTTTTATTAAAAAGAGCTGGTTTTGATGTAGTCGGAGTTCATTTAAGAATGACAAGCCTTAATAATTGTAGTTTTCAGGATTGGCTTGATGCAAAATCAGTTGCTCAACAATTAGAAATACCCCTTTACACCATAGATATTGAAGACGAGTATAGAAAACTTATAATGGAAAAAACAATAAAAGACTATGAAAGAGGGATAACTCCTAACCCTGATGTTTTATGTAACTCTGAAATAAAGTTTGGGTATGTTTTTGAAAAACTTCTAAGAAATTCTGATGATTTTATCGCTACGGGACATTATGCAAAAAATATTGACGGTCTTATTAGACTGCCAAAAGATCTCCAAAAAGATCAAACATATTTTCTTTGGAAAATAAAAAAAGAAATTTTACCCAGGATAATTTTTCCTTTAGGAGATCTTTTAAAAAGTGAGGTAAGAAAAATAGCAAAAGAAAACAATCTTATTGTAGCTGATAAAAAAGATAGTCAAGGTCTTTGTTTTGTTGGCAAAATAAAATTTAGAGATTTCCTTAAAAGTTTTCTCCCTCCAAAAGAGGGTCCTGTTTATGACACCTATGGAAATCTTATAGGAAAACATTATGGTCATTTTTATTATACTCTTGGCCAAAGACATGGATTTTTAGCGCCTCAGGGTCCATGGTATGTTGCTAACAAAGATCCTGAAAAAAATGTTCTTGTGGTAGCAAAAGAAGGAGATGAAGCTTTAACTAAAAAAGAAATCTTTTATGAGGAAGAAAATTATTTTATTGAACTTAAAGAGAATCAAGATGTTTTAGTGAAAATAAGATATAGAAATGAATTTTTACCAGCAAAAATTTATCCTCGAGAAAAAAGAGTAATTCTTAAAAAAAAGGCTAAAGTTCCAACACCAGGACAATCAATAGTTTTTTATAAAGATTCAATTTTAGTTGGTGGGGGAATAATAAAAGAAGCTTTATAATGGAAAAGTTTAAAGAAATTACTGATTTTAAAAATAAAAAAGTTTTAATAATGGGTTTAGGAATAAATGGGGGAGGGGTTGGCTCGGCTGAATTTTTTGCTACAATTGGATCAAAAGTAACTGTTACCGACCTTAAAACAGAAAAAGAACTAAAAAAATCTATTAAAAAATTAGAAAAATTTCCTCAGATAAAATATGTTCTTGGTAAACATAAAGAAGAAGACTTTAAAAATAACGACTTAATAATTAAAAATCCTGCTGTACCACAAAATTCACCATTTTTGAAAATAGCAAAGAAATATAAAATACCCATTCATACTGAAGCTAGTCTTTATTTTCTTTTAACACCTAGCTATACCATAGGGGTAACGGGTACTAAAGGTAAAAGTACAACTTCAAATTTTATTTATAGAATTTTAAGGAAAAAATATAGCGCAAGATTAATCGGAAATATTGGAGTAAGTCTTCTTAAAAGTTTATTAACTTTAAAAGCAAAAGATATCGTTATAGCTGAACTTTCAAGTTGGCAAACAGAAAGTCTTATTTTCGCAAAAAAATCTCCTCAAATAGCAATAATTACTAACATTAAAAAAGATCATCTCAATACTTATAAAAGCTTTTTTGACTATAAAAAAGCAAAGTTTTTGATAGCTAAATGGCAAAATAAAGAAGATGAACTTCTTTTAAATATATCTCTTAAAAAAGACTATCAAAAATTTGCTCGCCTGTTAAAAATCAAAAGTAAGGTAAGTTTTTATAGCTATAAAAAAAGCTTTGAAAGAAAATTAAAGAAGTTTGGTTTTAATTTTTATGGAAAGGGTATGGTGGAAAATGCTATTTGTGCCTATAAAATTGGAAAAATTTTTGGTTTAAAAGATGATGTCATATTTAAAACTTTAAGTAAAATAAAGCCACTTTTTGGTAGACTCCAACTAATAAAAATAAAAAATGGAGTTAAATGGATAAATGATACTTGCAGTACAAATCCATTTTCAACAAAAATTTCTCTTTCTTCCTTTAAAAATAAAATTATTCTTATTAGTGGAGGAACTGATAAAGAATTAGAATTTAGCGAATTAGCAAAAGTTATAAGAAAAAAAGTAAAAAAACTAATTTTAATTCCTGGTTCAGCTACAGAAAAACTTAAAAAAGAGTTAAAAAAAGTAAACTATAAATTTGAAGAAGTCAAAAATTTAAAAGAAGCTATTTTAGTTGCTAAAAACTATGCCAGGGAAAACGATATTGTTCTTTTCTCACCAGCTTCAGCATCTTTTGAGCTTTTTAAAAATGAATTTCATAGAGGAAGACAATTTGTAGCTCTAGTAAAAAAGCTAGTATGAAACTTAAAAGAGACTTTTTTGTTAAAAATACTCTTTTGGTTGCTAAAAATCTTCTTGGAAAAATAATAGTTAGAAAATTTAACAACCAGCTAATAAAAGGGAAAATAGTTGAAACTGAAGCTTATATTGGTCCATGGGACTTAGCTTCTCACGCAAGATTTTCCAAGCAAAGTGAAAAAGAAAAATTAAAAATTTTAGATAAATTATATCCAAAAATAAAAAATAAAATCGAAAATTGGAATCTCTTTAAGAAAAGAGTTTTATCTTTAGAAATAAAAATTACTGAAAGAAATATAGCTGAATTTTTAACTGGTGGTCATATCTACATTTATTTTATTTATGGGAAATATTTTCAATTAAATATCACAACTTACAAAGAAGGTTATCCTGAATGTGTCCTTTTAAGAGCACTTGAACCAATAACAAAATCAAAAATAATTCCAAATGGACCAGGTAAACTTTGTCAATATCTTAAGCTAGATAAAAGTTTTCTTTTTGAGGATCTAACTTCAAGTAAAAGAATATGGATAGAAGACTCAAAAATCCCTTATAAGGTTGTTTGTGCTAAAAGGATAGGAATTGAGTATGCCAAAGGAGACAAACTTTTACCTTGGAGATTTTATATAAAAGACAATAAATTTGTCTCTAAACAATAATCAGTAATAATAAAAGTAGACTTTACAATAAGCTGGTAAATTTTTAAGAATGTAGATCATCTCTGGCATAATTATAAGGGACGTCTGAACTAGATTTTGATTTGAAAAATATTCTAATTGACTTAGATTAAGATAGAAAGCTTCTTTTTTAATTATTTCATTAATTTCTTTGTATTTTTTTTCTACTTCACTTTCTTTTGCTTTAAATAGAATCTTAACATAGACATAAAATGGGGGCAAATGTAAATTTTTTCTTTCTTCAAGTAATGAGCTGTAAAAATAATCTGGTTTAGTGAATTTTTTTAATTTTTGAGGCCAAAATGTAAGAAAGTAAACTTTTTTAGACTTAATTTTAGCAAAACTTATTATTCTAAAAAGTCTTTCACTCACATTAAACTGAGGAATTTTCAAAATTTCTTCCGGCTCTATAATTATAGAAACATCGAATTTCCAATCAATAGGTTTTAAAATAACTTCAGTTGAAATTACTACTTTTCTTTCTATTTTTTTGAATATATTTTCTAAAACAAGAAAATCTTTCTTATTTTCTTTAAAAAGATAGAAAATACTTCTTTCTAGTTTTTGATTTTTAAAGATTTTTAAAATTGGGTGATTTTTTCTGTTTACTATCACAAGAGAAGAATTAAAATTTTTAACTATAGAAAGAAGATTTTTTGCTAGTGGTTTTGCTAAAAGAAATTCATTTTCCCATTGAATAAACTCCTTTTTTTCAGAATAAAATCTTAAACTTGGATTCCAGTCAACATAAACTAAGGGAATATTAAAAGTTTTAGCGAATTCTTCTAAAAAAATTCTGAAGTCAATTTGAGGGTATCTGAAATTTTGTTGATAAGCTTGACTATTTTCAAAAACAATTATTATCTCTTCTAATTCAGGAAAAGGATTTATAAGAGCATTTCCCACTGCTAAAATAGGCTGAGAAAGTTTTTTAGTAAATATCTTTTTTATATTTTCTTCATATTCTTTTTTATTTTCTTTTAACAAAACTAAATGATCTATATTTTCTTCTTTTAATTTTTGACTGAAGATAGTCAAACTTAAAGAATCTGGAAAAGCTAAAAGGATATTTTTATTTTTAAGATAACTTAAATTTCTGTAAAACTCTTCAAAATTTTCAAATCTCTTTTCAAAAATTCTTTCTCTTGCTCTCCAAAAAATTCCATCTTTAAGAAACTCTTTAGGAAGGAGGATATTTAAAAAAGCTCCAAGAGGTAGGGCAAATTTTCTACTTACACTTTCAGCTAAATTTAAAAATTTAAGATCTAAAACTTGGTGGGAATTAACAATTTTATGAATTTGCTTTAAAGGAAAATCAACGGTTTTTTTAAGAATAATCTTTTCTTTATCTAACTTTGAACTTTCTAAAACAATACCTAAAACTTGTTTTTTTCTTAACGGAATTTTAACTAAACTTAAATAGTTATTCTTTACTTTAGAGATATAAATTAAAGAATCTGGAGCTGGTCTTATAATTTTTGCTAAGGGGACTACCTTTATAAGATACATAATTTTAAATTATACACAAGATATGATAAAATTTAATTTATGGATCAATACTTAAAGGAAAAAATAGAAAGATTTAAAAGAGAAAAAGGCCATATTATTGAAAATAAATGGTTTCCAAGAGTCACTTCTATTATTGAAGTAAAGGCAAAACCAGGACTTTATAAGTTTTATGCAGAATCTGTAAGTTTTGAAGAAGCAAACAGAAAAAAGGGTTTAGCGGGAAGCGAAGGAAGTAAAATTCATACAGCCATTGAAAAAATCCTTGTTGGTGAAGAAATAACTATTGAAAAAGAATTAGAACCATCAATAATAGCTTTTAAAGAGTTTATGAAACAAAATGAAATAATAGCTGATAAAACATATGTAGAAAAAAGAATTTTAAGTAATCAATTTAAATATACTGGCACATTTGATTTTATAGGATATGTTAATGGAAAGTTTTCTGTAGTTGACATAAAGACTTCCTCAAGTATTTATAAAGACTATGGTCTTCAAACTTCTGCTTATCTTTACGCTCTTAATGAAGAAGGAAATCTATATGATGAAGGTGGAAGATTTTTTAAAAAAATTCCAAAAGAAGTAGAAAGTAGATTTATCTTACTTATAAGAAGAAAAAGAATATGTCAAAAGTGTGGGGGAGAGTATATTGTAAGAGCAGGGAGAGAGCCAAAAATAGAAAATGGTGATCCTAATTGTGAACATCAATTCGGAGAAATTATTGGTGAGTTTGAATTAAAAGAATTCTCAAATCAAAGCTCTGATTTTAGAGCATTTTTAGCTTGTAAAGATTTATGGGAATGGGAAAATGAATTTTATCTTCGTCAAATTGGATATTTAGATTAATTTTATTTGTTTAACTTGATTTAATAATTTTCTAAGTTATAATTTAATTTATGAATTCGCGGAGATATAAGGGTTATAAAATAACACTTATATCTCTGAAAAATTATGAAAAATAAATCATGATTTAATAATTTTCTAAGTTATAATTTAATTTATGAATTCGCGGAGATATAAGGGTTATAAAATAACACTTATATCTCTGAAAAATTATGAAAAATAAATCATGGGTGATAGCTATAGGTATTTTGATTCTTATAATTTTAATAGCTATAGCTCTTAAATCA